>CANQRW010000144.1 GCA_947626365.1 uncultured Lachnospiraceae bacterium | reverse complement strand
TTCATCAGGCGGTAGGTGGCGTAGAATTCCGGAGCGTCGGGGAACAGGGTATAGTCCAGGATCCCGATCTGGACGGCCGGGAGCGCCTCGGAGTAGTTCTGCCCTTTCTCCAGACTGTCGAAGGTGCGGCAGAGATAGCTGAGGGAGCGCTCCACCCAGTTGCCTTCATTGATGATCTGCAATTCCAGATTGACGGCCATCCTGTTGTCCAGAAGGACGCGGATATCCAGGATGAAGTCCTTATCTTCCACGTGTTCACCGAGCACGATAGGGTTGAGGATGACGACCTTGCGGACCGTATTCTCATCCAGATGGAGGAGGGAGCAGGTCAGGGATTTCAGGACGTTATTATTCCGCTGGAGCAGGGCGCGGAACAGATAGTCGTTGGTCATCGGTATGGGGAGCTTGCCGTGGAGTTGGTCCCAGTTAATGGTACCGGTATGGGGGAGAGTGCGCTGAGAGTGCGCGTTCTGTGTGGATGTGTGGCGTTCAGACATAGAGATATCCCTTCTTTCGTATTGCGTCAGCATGCAAAAAACGCGCTAGTGACGCTTTTTGTATTACGTCAGTATGCAACTAAAGCGCCAGTGACGCTTTGGTTGTATTATGATAAATGTGTGGATCTGGCAGATGGCAATGCTGCAGATGATAGACGGATGTCCTTCGGGCCGGGACGAAGAGGCGGAGCGCTGCCCCCGGATAGATAGACTATAGCACAGTTTTCGGAGAAAGTCTCGGAAATTTATAGAAGTTTTACAAAGTTTATAAAAGATTTATTCGGATCGATTTAGACATTGTTATTTATGTTCTTTTTTAAAACGATTAATTTTAAGGCTGTATTTATGCCTGTTCTTCCGCAATCCCGGCAGCCGCCAGTTTCTGCTGAAGCTTCTGGATGAGGGCAGCCTGCTGTTGAAGGGCAGCGGTCTGCTGTTGGATGATGGAGGCCTGTTCCTTGATTTTGTCATCCTTCCAGCCTGTGCGCCGGTAGTAGTCCTCGCGGGCCTCGCACTGCATCCGTATCTTCTCGTCCCTGGAAAGCGTGTATATGGTATCTGTCGCTTCTGCCAATGCTTTATGGTTCTCTGCCAATCTCTTCAACTCCTCCCATGTAGTCGATTTGAAGAGGTGCGCCCAGTGGTCGATCTGATATGCCTTATCCTCTTCCGTTGCCAGTTCGATATGCTTTAAGTCTAACACAGAAAGACGCAGTTTGTCACTATATATTTTGTGGCTTTTGACATTCATCAGGCGGTAGGTGGCGTAGAATTCCGGAGCGTCGGGGAACAGGGTGTAGTCCAGGATTGGACGGCCGGGAGCGCCTCGGAGTAGTTCTGCCCTTTCTCCAGGCTGTCAAAGGTGCGGCAGAGGTAGCTGAGGGAGCGCTCCACCCAGTTACCTTCATTGATGATTTGCATTTCCAGAAAATCCCGATATCGGGATTTTCTGGAGACCCAGTTCAACAATCGGCTCCTTTTTGTTCTCTTTACTGGGACCTTTCCGGTAGAAATCATCCACCCTGTCAATCTCGAAATAAAAGTTAGTGCAGTCAAAGTAGGATCTGGAAGTGTTCAGGCCGAATACCTTTTTCGTCTGGACCGTAAATACCTCAACGAGTTTCTGGTAGTCATTCCCGATAAAGGATAAACCATCAAGCACCTGAGCTATTCCTGAAATCTCTTCTTCAGAATAGGCCGAGATAATACGCCGGTGATCATTTTTCAGCTTCAGGAGAGCGTAATCACGGTGCAGGAAACAGTTCCCATGAGCCCGAAGGTATTCCGTGACATACTTCACACACCTTAACGTACGTCCGGTGCTGCCTCCGTTAGAAACCGGTACTTCGTCAATAAGAAATGACATGACTGTAGAGTCATCAATGCACTGTGGCTTTATCCCGAACTGCTCAGCGTACCACAGAAAATGTCTGGTGGGGGCCCGGAGATCGTTTTTTGCTGCGTTACTGATAGGGTAACTGTCGAGTATCATTTCAACAAGGCTGTTCGTCTCATCGGATACAATGTACCTGAGCGGATGGGATTTAGCACTCGAAAAATCAACAACGCCGCTTTCCGCGAGCGAAGACAGCATACGCATAACACGCAGTTGGAACCGATGATATTCCTTGCAAATCTCACCGGAAGAACACCTTGTGTCAAGATTGTCCTTGTAGGAATCCACCAACTCTGGACTGTAGGAATCAACCTGTAATGACTGTGCAAAGCGTACTATCGAGTTACAAATGAGATGATATTGTTCTAAAGACACTTCCAGTATCCCGTAGGCTTTCACCTCCTTCAAGAACTGATTAATTAATGGTTTTAGTAATGGGGAGGATTTTACCATACACGGCCTCCTTTCTATAGCGATGGCTGGTTACATCTCTATAGTAAGGAATGCCAATATATTTATAAAGCCCTGTAAATCCAATATTTTAGATAATATGAAGTGACCTCACATTTGCAGCAACGTGGATTTACCCGTATAATTCATGTTGAAGCAAACAAC
>CANQRW010000143.1 GCA_947626365.1 uncultured Lachnospiraceae bacterium | reverse complement strand
CGATGTGGCTCAATTGGCAGAGCAGCTGATTTGTAATCAGCAGGTTATCGGTTCGAGTCCGATCATCGGCTTTATGGGGGAATTCCCGAGTGGCCAAAGGGGGCAGACTGTAAATCTGTTAGCAGTGCTTTCGGTGGTTCGAATCCACCTTCCCCCACTCGCAGCAGTAGCAGTTATATTTTAAGGGACTGCTGCATATAATAATTTTATATAATGTCGCGGGGTGGAGCAGTCTGGAAGCTCGTCGGGCTCATAACCCGAAGGTCGTAGGTTCAAATCCTACTCCCGCAATTTGTGCATTTCCTTTGAGAAGTGTGCGCCATATGCCTTGGTAGCTCAGTTGGTAGAGCAGAGGACTGAAAATCCTCGTGTCACTGGTTCGATTCCGGTCCAAGGCATATCTTTTACAATCATATGGGACGGGCGTGTAGCTCAGGCGGTAGAGCACTTGACTTTTAATCAAGTTGTCCGGGGTTCGAATCCCCGCACGCTCAGTACAGGAAAACAGCGGAAAATCCTTATTTTTCAAGGAAATCCGCTGTTTTTTATGTGGCCTCATGTAAGGGAAAGTATACGCTTCTAAATGTCTATTTCGGGTCTATTTTGGACCTTAATGTCTATTTGATGTCTATATGGAATTTACAGAGAAACGGCTTCATTTACAACCTGTTCCGGGTTCTCTTTTTCTTCCATGACATGGTTATAAACTTCGAGAACCATTTTTTCTGTATCTCCAAGAAGATAGGCGATCTTCTTTATACTGATGGCAGGAATCTGATAACAGAGGCTGGTGCAGTAATTATGTCGAAAGACATGGGCGGTCAGACCATAGATCACTTTTAGATCATCGGTACCGCCGGCCGCATAGTTCAGCTTCCGAAGGATGGATGCCCACATCTTATCGAAAGAACTTTTAGTCATCAAATTTCCATTCTGTTTAGTAAAAAGGTAAGGGCCATTTATAGTTGGCATATATTCCTTCAGATATTCGATGAGGTATCCGGGAATAGGCAGGACCCTTTTCTTTCCGTTTTTAGTACCTTTCAGATAAGGATTGTTATTTTTAAAAGCGACTGCCTGGCTTACAGTGATCTCGCGTTTTTTGAGATTGACAGTAAGATTCGTCTGCGCAAGGGCTTCACCACGCCGCAGGCCGCATCCATACAGCAGGTACACAAAGCACCGTTCTTTAGGGGAGAAGTCCGCTTTTTTGATGGCGGCGACTTCTTCAGGAAAAAGGGGGCGCTTTTCTTTGGCGATGTATCTTGGAATATCAATGTTACTGCAGATGTCAGCATAAGCAGTAGCAGGAAGATATTTATCCTGCATGGCAGATCGTATGATCTGGCGGAAAGTGAGAGCAATCTGCTGGCAGGTGCGGGGTTTATCGCTTGCATCGTTGATGATCTGCTGGAAATGTATTTTTCGGATATCCCGTAACGGGATCCCTTCTAAAGATATAAAATGTTTTTCTATTACATTCTCATACATTGCGATGGTGTTCGCTTCCCTTATGCTTTTATAGATATTTTTCCAGAACCGGGCATATTCCAAAAAAGACATATCTGTGTTTTGGACTGCAAGGCCATCACGGACTTTTTTCTTTAGTTCATTGACCTTTCTTTCGAGATCGGCGCTCGACTTTTTAGAAGAGAGATAAACTCGTTTCTTAGATCCGTCCGGGTTATATGTGCCATTCCATATTTTGGTGCGGTAATAACCGTCTTTCTGTATCGTGTATTTTGCCTTTGCCATATATATCATCCTCCTGACTATCATCCTCCTGACAGCAGAGTTGCATTGGTGCAACCCTAAAAATAGGTAAAAAAATTACGCCTATTGCCAGGCGCCCCGGAAGATGATATAATTATCTTGGTTAGGGATATTATTTCATCTCCGGTCTACCGGCGATAGTAGTATCTATGTAATGCCGCTCCTGCGCCAACAGGGGCGGTTATTACTTTAAAATTGTAGTTGCAAAACGGAAAGAAATGTCTTATAATATGCTTAACAAGACAGCCGGAAGGTGAAGCCGCTCACCTGTCCCGGCGAAAAACAGACAAACTAAGAATAGTCGTCCAGTCTTTTGCTGAGGGTAGGACGGCTATTTCTTATGTGTCAGACTCAGAATCGCTACGATTAGTAGAGCAACGCTCACAATCAAACTCAATTCCTCATATGTACTCATAATAATCACCCCTTTCCGCAAGACTCGGAACGGGTAAGAGCACGTCCCCCGGCTGCCCGGTTAAGCATATTATACTGTCAAAGTGGTTTTACCATTTATGTAATTGATATAATTATCTTGGTTAGGGATATTATTTCATCTCCGGTCAGCCGGCGATAGTAGTATCTATGTAATGCCGCTCCTGCGCCAACAGGGGCGGTTATTACTTTAAAATTATAGTTGCAAAACGGAAAGAAATGTCTTATAATACCTGACTTCCGTCGTTTTTCTCAAAACATGGTACTCAGTCGTTGATCAACATGCAGTTTTTGAAGAGATCGTCTA
>CANQRW010000142.1 GCA_947626365.1 uncultured Lachnospiraceae bacterium | reverse complement strand
TGTAAACGGTACAAAACAAGCCCACAGTAAAAAGGCAGCGATCACTGAAACTTAAATGGATCCTCAGTGACCGCTGCGCTAGTTTCTGTCTGTCTTCACTTTCAGCCTTTCCGGCAGGCTGGCCGACCAGGGCACGATCGTTTTCAGGTATCCCTCCGTGATCTGTCCCTCGTGCTCCAGCATGTCCTCCAGCACATACTTCAGGTAATCATATACTTTCAGCCCATTTGCCTTCGCTGTCTCTGTCATGCTGTACAGGATCCCGCTTGCTTTTGCTCCCCGCTTCGTCTCAACTACATGCCAGTTATGTTTTCCCACGCAAAAGGATCGGATGCTGCGCTCCGCATCCGAGTTATCCAGTGGGATCCGCCCATCCGTCAGGAATTCCCTCAGATATGCCTCCTGATTCAGCGCATATCTCAACGCTTCCTGCGTCTTCTTTGTCCCTACTTTCTCTACCGTCTCTGACGCCCACGTGAAGAACGAATCCACCAGCGGCTTCACTACCGTCTCACGGTGCCGCTTCCTCTCCTCCGGGTCCTCCCCCTTCGTCATGTTGTCCACGTGATAGATCGCTGCGATCCGGCTGTTCGCTTCCCAGGCCGCGCTTCCTTTCCCACTTGACGCCGATGCCTTCACCACCTCCGCGAACTTCCTTTTGCAATGCGCCCAGCAGCCGGCCACGCGGATCCTCCCGCCGCTTCCCTTTGCCAGCGTGTGATACGGTTCGTATCCGTCCGTCATCAGGATCCCACGGAAATCCCCAAGAAATTCTTCCGCGTGTACTCCTTTCCGGTCACGCCGGTAATCATAGATAAAAATGGGAGGGCTTCCGCAGCGGTCCGCTGTGTGGTAGACCCACATGTAACTGTTCGAGGTCTTCGAGCCCTTCTCTTTCCGATCCTCCTTTACCACGAACGGCGTCTCATCCGCATGGACCAGTTCCGCTTCCCTTAGCCTCTCCGCCATTACCTCCCACAACGGTTCAAAATATCTCTCCGACAGCGATACCGTCCATCTCGACATCGTCTGTCTCGACAGCTCCACCCCGCTCCTGCAAAATTCCCCTTCCAGCCGGTGCAGCGGCAGCGCGTTCGTGTATTTCCCGTTTAGGATCGCCGCCGCCAGGGACGGGCTCAGCACACTGTGGTTCAGCAGTTTTTTCGGCCCTTCCGCGCGCACAAACTCCTTCCCCGACAGATCCGCGTATACCCCGATGCGGTGTTCCGTCGCCACGAACCGGGCCGGCACGTATTCCAGAGTCGTCGTGATGTCGTCAGGCAGGCGCCGGTATCCTCCCGGAAACCGTGCCTCCAGTTCCTCTTCCGGCAGCGTATGTTCTTCCACACGCAGTTCCAGCTTCCCCAGCATCTCCTTCTGCTTCCCGGCTTTCCTTTTCCGCCGCTCCCGACTCAGGGATCCCTCCAGGGCTGTTTCCGCTTCCTCCGCGGTGCCCTCCCCGGCATCCAGGCATGCCTCCGCCTCGTTCAGCACCAGTTCCCCGTTCTCCAGGTCCGAAAACGATAGCTGGCCGTCTACCATCTCCCGTGTCCTTTCCGTCTTCCGTCCGAACCGCTGCTGTGTCAGCACCGCCACGCTCTCCTGAAGGTCCGCCATCTGCTTTAAGAGCAGGCGGTTCTGGCCTGCCAGCATCTCCATCTGGTCCGCCAGCTGCAGGTACAGCCGGATGAGCGTTTCCCTCGGCAGCTTATTCAGTTCCTCTTCGTCAAAGGTCCTCTTCTCCATATCCCCATTATATCAGAAAACCGTGGAAAATGGCTTTTTTTACGCCTCTTCCACAGCTTCCTTCCGGGAGAAATATCCGGGGTTCCCGTCCCACTTTTTGTGCATTTTTACACCAGACCGGGCCTTACTTCTTCGATCGTGGAGCGGTATTCGATGGCAAAGCCGTCCATCAGCTGCCGGTACTGTTCCATCGTGATGTCCAGCACCTCCGTCCGGTTCCTGGGCCATTGGAACCGGCCCTTTGACAGGCGCTTCGTCATCAGCACCACCCCGTCCCCCTCGAACACCAGCGCCTTCATCCGGTCCAGACGGCTCCCGCAGAAGAGGAAGATAGCCCCTTCCGCGAACGGGTCCAGTCGGAACTCATTCCGGATCAGGCAGAGCAGGGAGTCCATCCCTCTGCGCAGGTCTGTCCTGCCGCAGGCGATATAGACATGGCGGAAGGAAACAGCGTCACGCAGCATCCCGGACCGTCCTTATGACCTGGGCCAGGAGATCCATGGGGGTATCCTGGCCGACCAGGATGGATACGCCGCCGCAGAGGACGGACAGCAGCGCCGTGAACGGGAGGGATGTGCTGCCGTCCGGGCTGTCCTCCGGCCTTAAGAGGGCAGTATCCAGTTCAATGAACTGTGGCGGCCGGGCGGTTTCATCCGGTCTGCTTTCCAGCCTGCGCTGCCAGTAATTGAGGGTGGAAGTCTTGAAGCCGTTCTGCCTGCAGAACTCGGCTTTGCTCAGCCCGCTGTTCCTAAACTCTCCGAGGGCCATAGTCCAGAATTCAACCCGCTCCTCCGTTGACATGTCATCTGTACTCTTCATTACAAAACACCTCCGCTTCTGAGATTGATATAGGTATTATCCCAGAAATGGAGGAGATTGAAAATCGGCTTGTTTTGTACCGTTTAC
>CANQRW010000141.1 GCA_947626365.1 uncultured Lachnospiraceae bacterium | reverse complement strand
TTCTGTGAGGGGCAGTAGGCAAGCCTTTCACAAAATAAAACTGAGAAAGGAGTGTCGAGACTGTCTACTCGACTGAGTCAGAATGAAGCTGATTGAGCGAAAAATGTATCTGGATAAAATCATCAGCGTTATGGGGACGCCGGATATCAAAGTTATTACCGGAGTCCGTCGCTGTGGAAAATCCAAGCTGCTGGAAGCTTTCAAATCCTACATTGAGAAGGAATTCCCGGACTCCAACATCATTCATATTAATTTTAATCTACCGGAATTTGATTACCTGCTTAAATATCGACCTTTGTATGACTATATCAATGGGAAGTATGAAGACGGCAAGCAGAACTTTGTCTTGATTGACGAGGTACAGATGTGCGCCGATTTTGAAAAGGCGATTAACGGTCTTCATGCTGCAGAGAAGTATGACATTTATATTACCGGCTCCAATGCGTTTCTGCTCAGCTCGGATTTAGCTACCCTGTTTACCGGCAGAACTTTTGAGATCAAGGTGTACCCGTTTTCTTTTCGGGAGTATCTGCAGTATTTTGAGAATACAGATCGATATGGGGCGTTGGATCGTTATATGCAGGAAGGCGGAATGGCCGGTTCCTATCTTTACAAAGATCAGGAAGCAAAATATGACTATATTGCGGATGTATTCAATACGCTCATCGTACGGGATATCCGGCAGAAATATAAGATCCGGAATATGCAGTTGATGAATCAGATTGTGGATTTTCTGATGGATAACGTATCTAATCTCTCTTCCGCGAGAAGCATTACCAATACGCTGGGCAGCATGAAAGAGAAAGTCAATCATGTGACGGTCAGTTCTTATATGCAGTATCTTTGCAATGCATTTGCCTTTTACAGAATCCGCAGATATGATATCAAGGGAAAAAAGTATCTTTCCAGCAATGATAAGTATTATCTCAGCGATCATACCTTCCGCTATGCCAAGCTCGGTACGAAGAATCTTGATTACGGCCGGGTGTTGGAAAACATCGTGGCGATGGAATTGCTGCGCAGAGGGTATGAAGTATATGCCGGGATTCTCTATAAGAAAGAGATTGATTTTGTGGCAATCCGCCGCAGTGAGAAAATATACATCCAGGTGTCTGATCAGATCAGCGATAAAACTACCTTTGAGCGGGAAGCTGCTCCTTTACTGCAGATCAAAGACGCATACCCTAAAATGCTCCTTTCCCGCACACGTCACAAAGAGGTTCAGTATGAGGGAATCCGGATCTTGGACGCAGCGGATTGGCTTTTAGATTAAATCGATAGATTGTTATTTTTCGGAAAGAACTGATCTATTCTTTGTTTTCACAGAACATGCGCGGAAGATTCCCTGAATTGGAAGATAAATGGAAGCAAGCCGGAGATGTCTATGTAAATGAACTGCGGCGGCTGATTCAGTTTTTGGAGGATGGCGAAGCGATTCGGATTTGGTACAGTGACGCTCCCTATTCCAGATGCGGCTTTTATAGCCTATGCCGGATGCTGCTGAAATATGAAACGGAAATTCATGTAGTAAAATTGCCGGAGTATACGGTGAGGGAGAAAAGCATTATTACTTACAGCAACTGGGGCAATGTTTCAGCGGAAGAATTTGCGGGATTCCTGCCCTGTGAAAAAGCGCTGACCAGAGAAGAAGTGCGGATGTATGCCATGCGGTGGAGTGAGCTGTCTGAGGATAACAGCCCGCTCAGGACAGTAATCAATGGCAGAGTCATCGGTGTCCCGGAGAATTTTTATGATTTTCTGTTATGGAAAAAGATTACCTGTAAACCAATCAAAGAGGCAAGAATCATTGGCGATATTCTGGGCTGTTACCGATTAGGTGTGGGAGACTGGTGGTATGCAAGAAGAATTGACTATCACATACAGCAGGGAAATATTATGATCGCGGAGGATTCAGAAAACAAATACGCAAGGCTAATCTGCCTGGCGGGGGATTTGCAGATCTGACAGCTTCATGCTTGTTGGGATAATGGGTTTTATCGTAGAATGTGTTTCTCGAATGCACAAATATATGAAAGAAAACGGCTATGATAATGGATGGACACATATGAAAGCCATATTTAGATGAGTTTGTTTCCTTCATGGCTGAAGAAATTGTACTATAGCGAAGGAGAAATAATGGATATTGAGTATAGAAAAATTACGGAATTTCCTCGTGGGACGCTGGCAGCTCTTTTGAAAGACGGTTATTCTTTTGAGCCGAGATTTGAATCATATTGGCAAAACCAATGGAAAGAATTTGATGATTTTTTCTATGATAATCCTCACATTGCCGATTTCAGCGGTTTTATGACTGTCCTGGATGGCGAACCGATTGGCTTTGTTTCATGGAATCCGACACATCTGCCTGAATTTACGGAAATCGGGCATAATTGTATTGCAGCGAAAAACAAGGGAAACGGCTATGGAAAAGCGCAGATGAGAGAGGCGGTAAAGCGCATCAAAGAGCAAGGCGCGAAAAAGATAATCGTTTGGACAAATGAGCGTTTGCTGCCCGCTCAACATACCTATGAAAGCGCGGGCTTTCAATTTGTAAAGAAGAGCGAGGAAACAATTTGTCCCGAAGTTGCAGGTCAGAGAATCCATTATGAAATGATTGTTTAAAATTCAGTTATTATAGAAACGCCTAAAATGAATTGAAGACGGCTATGATTTAGGGATATCCGATACCAGATTTGAAGCC
>CANQRW010000140.1 GCA_947626365.1 uncultured Lachnospiraceae bacterium | reverse complement strand
TTTGGGGTTCGTCGGCAACTACGCCCCTCGTGGACTTTCACCACAGACTGACGGCATGCCCGCCATACTACAAAAAAGCGTCACTGACGCATTTTTTGCATGCTGACGCAATACGAAAGAAGGGATATCTCTATGTCTGAACGCCACACATCCACACAGAACGCGCACTCTCAGCGCACTCTCCCCCATACCGGTACCATTAACTGGGACCAACTCCACGGCAAGCTCCCCATACCGATGACCAACGACTATCTGTTCCGCGCCCTGCTCCAGCGGAATAATAACGTCCTGAAATCCCTGACCTGCTCCCTCCTCCATCTGGATGAGAATACGGTCCGCAAGGTCGTCATCCTTAACCCTATCGTACTCGGCGAACACGTGGAGGACAAGGACTTTATCCTGGATATCCGCGTCCTTCTGGACAACAGGATGGCCGTCAATCTGGATTATTCCGATTTCCGATTTATTCCGATTTTTACAGATATCCCAACATTACATCCATGTTTCATATATTAAAATCGGAATAATTTTTGCCTGTGGTATGGGAAGCATGTTTCCATGTAATTGGATAACTTCTCGGAATCTCAATGAATGAGATTCCAACCGAAAATTGACAATTGAATATCGTGCAGGGAAAGAAATTTACGAGAAATGAACATAAACATTAGACATAGCGGGTACTATGCCTTGAAAAAACTTATAGGATCTCTTAAAATATCATTATTAGGCGGTGAATCCTAATAATTTTTGGGAAATGTCTCAGCAGAGGGCATTTCCCAAGCGTCAAGATGCTGCAGCATCATGGATGCCATAGAGGCGGCAGTACCACATCTTCGTAGAGCGGTGCCTGCCATCCTCTAATTTATAGCCCTCTTTCTCGCGCTTATTGGAGCGTTCCACGGAAGTCCTTCCGCTGCATTCCTTTTCCCATGCTTTACTGTCCCTTGGCGGTATGTTAAATAACCTTGGATTGTCACCGGTAAAGATGTGTACGGTCCTTCCGTATTTTGCCGGTGTTTGGCGGCCTCATATCCATCCTTATGCATGCGTAAGCCCATCCTGCGGATCGGGACGCCATCGTCATCAATGATGAAATCGTCTTTATAGGTAAAATGTCCGGTATACCCGGGATTAAGGTCGATAAAGGGCTTGATCTTTTCCGACCGCAGTATTCGTAGACAGCATAGGCGTCATGGGCGGAATCCAGAAGGAGTTTCTTGATTCGGAATTCCGGAAGGTATGCCTTCATCGTAAAAAAAATGGAGAAAGGAAAGCGTGTCGTGCCGGGAAGCCCGTTCCAAAAATGGAAAAACGGGGAAGTCACTGTAGGAATCAGATGCCACATACATGTAGCGGTGGTAACCGAAGAAATAGCATTCCCGGTGGGAATCCCATCCCCAGTTACAGTCCGGCTGAGAGTAATGGCGTTTCCAGTTACAGGAAGGACAGCCGTTCTCCTTACATTTGCAGATCCGTTTTTTCCGCTGCTGAGCGGCAGTGCGGACAGGTGTGCCGTCACCGGCAAGGGCCAGATGTTCCGGATCAATCAATCCCTTCTGAATGGACCGGTCCAGGAACTGCTGGTGATAAAGTCGAAAGATGAGCAAAAAGAGAGCATCCGGCTTTAACTGCCGGCGTTCCAGCAAGGGGAGAAGTTTGGAAGCCATGCTGGAAGAGTCATAGGGAGTCTTATCGCCTTTCTTTTCCCCTGGGAGGTTTCATTTTGGGAAACCGATTTTTTGGGGAAAGGTTGTCAGAGCCGTCCTTCCAGACACGGGAAAAGAAATCATAAAAAGTCCCGACCCCCGGAGTATCTCCGAAAGGGAAACCGCTGAGGATGGCGTAAAGGGGAGTTTCCCTAAGCATACGGCACCAGACGGTGATGGAAGTCACTTTCAGTTTTAAAGCAAGCAGATAAGAACGCAGCATGCAGGAAGGGAGCCGAGGTTCCGGACCAAAAACCGAATAGCATTCCCGCATAATGGAATCCGTCTGAGAAAGATCGAGATACCAGAACTGCACGATATAATCCCAGGTGCTTTTAGGAAGCGCGAAGGAATCCGGATAAAACTTAAGGAACTGGGATACGAAAGTATCCTGATAGGCGGCATGCCCGCCAGGATTATAAGGTAACAAAGAAATCGCCTCCAGTCGAATGAAATAAACTACAAACAATCGACTTCGTCGCAAATTTTGAGCAATCTGTCAAGCGATTTTTGCAAAAAAGTGGGGGATTTTTTTGAGATAGGAGTCTGAAAGCCTTATAGAATCGAGGCTGAAGATTCCGAGAAGTTATGATTACGCAAGGGAGGGAAAGCGGGATGTTCACTGATTACTATGGGCTGTCGTTCAACCCTTTTGACAAGCAGAACATAAAGGAGTGGGATGCGTTCCCATCCAGGAACCACAGGGAAATGCTCTCACGGTGTTAAACGGCACAAAGAACGGTGCGGCGACTGCGCAGTCGCCGCAGATTATAATCTCCATATAGAAAGGATTACTCTTACAGGGGCTGTCGGTTAATACCGATTTTTGGCCCCTGATAAACAAAGAGGGGATGATCCCGCAGAATTCAGGCTTTTCTTAAGCTGGAATTCCTTGCGGGACCATCTCTTCTTTTTCATGCCCCTATTTTAGGGCGCAAAACCCCCCTTTTCTGGATTTTACGGAGCTCTCTTCTGACTAAACCGCTTTCTGCTCCTTTTTTCCCTCATATTCTTCGAT
>CANQRW010000139.1 GCA_947626365.1 uncultured Lachnospiraceae bacterium | reverse complement strand
GACGCTATTTTATGGGCTAAAGTTATTGGTTTTTCAAGGTGCGAGCCCCATTTTTAATATGGGAAGTTTGAGTTATTCTTACTTGATGTAGGGTTATTAGGAGCATTGAGTGAACTGGACGCGAAGTCTATTTTGGATGGAAATGAGATATTTACGGAGTTTAAAGGAGCACTTACAGAACAGTATGTGCTTCAACAACTGATTTTTGATACACAATACACGCCCTATTATTATTCCGAGACAAAATCAGAGGGAGAAATAGATTTTCTGATACAAAAGGGAAGTCAGATTATCCCAATTGAGGTGAAAGCGGAGGATAATCTGAGATCGAAAAGTCTGAAATTATACTGCGATAAGTTTATGCCGGAAACGGCAATCCGCACCTCGGCGGCTGATTATCGCAGGCAGGAGCGGATGGTAAATATACCGCTGTGGATGGTATCTCAGTGTTAAAAAATCAGAGCCATCGGTCTGACCGGTGGCCTTTATTACGTCAGTATGCAAAAAGAGCGCCAGTGACGTTTTTTGTATTACGTCAGTATGCAAAAAGAGCGCCAGTGACGCGTTTTTTGTATTTTCTATAAAAAAAATTATATAAGTCACATATTAAACTATATATTTTACTTGTAATCTGCGGTTTGCTATAATAAGCGTAACGATACCGTTTCCCTGCGCACGGTTCCCCGCAGTATGGGCGGCAGGGAGACTTTACACAAACACAGGTAAGGAGGAGTACATAATGCCGCAAAATTTATCCCGTAAGATTCTGAAGGCCCATCTGGCCCAGCCGTCGGAGATGATTCCCGGAGAAGAGATTTATCTGAAAGTCGATCAGACTCTGACCCACGATATTAACGCTGTTATGACTTATCTGGCCTTTGAGCAGATCGGCCTGGACAAGACCCAGGTGGAGACCAGCGTAAGCTATCTGGATCACAACCTGCTGTATATGGATTTCAAGACGCCGGACGACCACATTTATCTTCAGTCCATCGCGAAGAAATACGGCGTTTATGTGTCCCGGCCCGGCAACGGAATCTGCCATGCGGTTCATGTGGCCCGCTTCGGCGTTCCCGGGAAGCTGTCTATGGGCGGCGACAGCCATACGCCTCACGGCGGTTCCATCGGCATGATGTGTATCGGCGTAGGCGGCATGGATGTGGCGACGGCCATGACCGGCGTGCCCATGCGTTTGAAAATGCCACAGATCATCAAGGTGAACCTGACCGGTAAGCTTCGTCCCGGCTGCAGCGCCAAGGATGTGATCCTGGAAATGCTGCGGCGCAACACCGTCAAGGGAGGTCTGGGCAAGATTTATGAGTATGTGGGTCCGGGGGCGGCTACCCTGGAGGTGGAGGATCGTGTGACCATCACCAACATGGGCGCGGAACTGGGGGCTACCACATCCATTTTCCCGGCGGACGAACAGGTACGGAAATTTATGAAGTCTGTGGGAAGAGAGGATCAGTACATCGAGCTTCTGCCGGATGAGGGGGCGGAGTACGACGGCCAGATCGATATCAATCTGAGCGAACTGGAGCCTCTGATCGCCTGCCCGCACCAGCCGGATAACGTGTGCAGGGTCAGCGAGGTGGAGCAGAAGCCGGTTCAGCAGGTCCTCATCGGCGGCTGCACCAACGGCTCTTACAAGGATATTGCCAAAGCGGCGCTGGTTCTGAAGGGCCATCATGTTCATGAAAATGTCAGCTGTACCTGCATTGTGGATTCCAAGCAGATTTATAAGCAGCTTCTGAAGGACGGCTATATCGATATAATGCTGGATGCCGGCGTCCGTTTCCTGGAGCTGGCCTGCGGTCCCTGCTGCGCCATCGGCCAGACCCCGGCCACCAACGGCGTTGCGGTCCGTACCACCAACCGCAACTTCCGGGGCCGTTCCGGCAATCCCAACGCCCTGGTCTATCTGGTAAGCCCGGAGACCGCCGCGGCCTGCGCCATTACCGACCGGTTCACCACGGCGGAGGAGATCATGGGGGAGGACGTGAAGATCCTGGACACCATCCATACGCCGGAGCTGTTCCCGGAGGACAACGATTCCCTTCTGATCGCGCCCATTGAGGATGAGAAGGAGAGAGAAAAAGTGGAAGTAGTGAAAGGACCCAACATCGCATTCCTGCCGGTGCCGGACGCTCCCGAGCAGCATCTGGAATGCCGTGTCAGCCTGAAGGCGATGGACAACATTTCCACCGATGACATCACGCCGGCCAGCGCCGAGTTTTCCAGCATGCGCTCCAACATCCCGCTGATGAGCCAGTATTGCTATCACCGCTACGATCCTACTTTCGCGGAGCGGGCGAGAGAGCTGGGCAGGAGCATCATCATCGGAGGCGAGAACTACGGCCAGGGTTCCTCCCGTGAGCACGCGGCCATCAATCCCATGTATTTGGGGGTGAAGGCGGTTATCGCCAAGAGCATGGCCCGCATCCACAAGGGCAACCTGGTGAACCACGGCGTGATCCCCATGATCTTCGAGGATCCTGCCGATTATGACAAGATCGACCAGATGGATGAGATCGTCATTGATAATCTCCGCGACCAGATGGCCGCAAGAGTGGTGGAGATTATCGACAAGACCAAGGGGATTACCTTCAGGGCCAGGTTGGAGCTTTCCGATGACGAGCTGGCGGTGATCCTCTGCGGCGGACAGCTTCGGTATCTGAAGAATGAGCTGGTGCAGAGAGGCGTGATCAAGGAAGCGTAAAACAAATCAAAAGAAATTGAAGGCAGGAAAGAAAGGGAAATGAAATTACTGCATTTGGGAGATCTGCATATTGGAAAGTATCTGTATGACTTTGATCTGATTGAGGATCAGAAA
>CANQRW010000138.1 GCA_947626365.1 uncultured Lachnospiraceae bacterium | reverse complement strand
GATTTCAAACAGCAGATAGGACTTTCCGCAGCGTCTGATACCGGTAATCACCTTTACCATTCCGTTTTCTTTTTTATTAATCAACTTATCAAGATACCTTGGGCGCTGTATCATGTCTGCCTCTCCTTTCGACAAAAATGTGCAAGCACGCATTTTTGACTAATGTTAATATACACCTTTTTCAATAAAAAAGCAAGTTGACTGCCATTTCTTCCCAAATTTTCTCATAATCTCTTACATAGTATCTGATACTAAAACTCCCGTCTTTGGTAGTTAACGCCATATTTTTTAGGAGTAACGCCTACTTAGTTCTCTTAAAATTGTCCATATTTTATTCTTCAAGCTGTTTTTGCAGAAATAAGATTGCAGATTCCGCGAAGAACATTTATAATAAAGACCGCTATGTTTTATATTATCATCAAAGGAATGGAAGAGGGCAGTCATGAATCAAAAACAGAAACTGGAACAGATCAGAAGCAAAAAGGGCTTTATCAGCGATATGGACGGCGTGATCTACCATGGAAATACAGTGCTTCCCGGCGCGGCGGCATTTATCCAATGGCTGCAGAAAGAAAAGAAGGATTACCTTTTCCTGACCAACAACAGCGGATACACCCCCAGGGAACTGCATCAGAAGCTGAAACGGCTGGGACTGGAGGTGCCGGAAGAGCATTTCTACACCAGCGCCCTGGCTACCGCCGAATTTCTGAAAGAACAGGCTCCCGGCTGCTCTGTGTACGCCATCGGGGAAGCCGGACTTCTCAACGCCCTCTATGACGCGGGAATCACCATGAACGACGTAAATCCGGACTATGTGGTGGTAGGCGAAGGACGCGCCTATTCTCTGGATACCCTGACCAAGGCCACCAATCTGGTCCTTCAGGGAGCCCGACTGATCGGCGCAAACTCCGATGTGTCAGGTCCCATTGAAAATGGAATCGCCCCAGCCTGCAGGGCCCTGGTGGCGCCCATTGAGCTGGCCACAGACACGAAAGCCTACTTCTGCGGCAAGCCTAATCCTCTCATGATGCGTACCGGCCTGCGCCTTCTGGGCTGCCATTCCGGCGAGGCTGTCATGGTAGGCGACCGGATGGATACCGACGTTATCTCCGGCCTGGAAAGCGGCATGTCCACGGTGTTGGTTCTCTCCGGCGTCTCAACAATGGAAAATATCGTTCCCTATGCCTACCGTCCCACTGTCATCCTGAACGGCGTGGGAGATATCGCCCATCCGCCTAAGAACATTTAAAAATGCCAATCAGTGAAAATCCGGCACACACCGTGTGCCAAATTGGAAAAGCAAGATAAAAACCTGTTTTCCATACGCCGCACGTTCATTCTCACCGCAGATTTCATAGATTGTTTTTCCGATATTCCGCTGCTCTTTCCAGGCGGAAGCACTCTGTTCCATTGCAATCTTCAAATTCTCAACCCATTTTATATCTGTTTTTCCATTAAAAAGAATTCGCCTTTTCGCCAGTGAGCAGTGCCGGTCTTTCGATAGCCATTATTCGCGTACAGCTTCAGCGCATACGGGTTTTCGCAGAATGCATCGAGCCGAATCGCTTTGATTCCGAGGGCTTTCAATTCCTTTTCAATATGAATCAAGGTTGTCCGCGCAATTCCTTTGTTTTGATAATCCGGAACGACACACAGCCGATGGATCACCCTGTAATTCTCACCTGTATATTGCCATTTCCCGTTTCCGTATTGTTCATCACATTGTTTATTCAGGACATAGACAACCGCGATTTTATCATAGGCAACGCCTATATACAGCTGATTTTGCCCAATATCATTTCTGAAATCTTCCCTTGCAGGATAAACATTGTCCCATTGAAAAATCTCTTCCTGCTCCATTTGCTTCACGGCGCGCTCAACTAACTGAAAAATATCATCCAGGTCATCATATCCCGCTAATCTATATGTTATTTCCATCGCAGTCTCCATCTCTCTGTATCTTTATCAAGACCGATTTGCCCGCCGCCCGTCAAACCGCCCCGCGGAATCACCACGCCAAATCGTCTCGCGGAATCACCACGCCAAACGGAATCTGCGAAATCACCCCGTATAGGCGTCCTCGGCGGAATGGCTGAAATCCTGCTTTTCAAGCCACGCTCGTTCTTCGTCACTCTCTGGAATGTCGATCCGTTCAATCTTAAATATCACTGGTCTTGTACCATCATTGCAGCAGGTAATCATCATTCGGTCATCATTCGTCCAACCCTTCATGATCGAACCGCCTTGAAGGGCGGTATAAACATAACGGCTTACGGCGTCCCATGCCTCGCCGCAGAATTTCCCATTCATCAAATGATAGAAATCATCCTGCTGCGGCGTACGTTTTAATAAAAATGTATCCCCCGCTTTAAAAAAAGGACACGGTCCGGACTTCGGATCGGCTAAATATTTTTCCTGAAGATCCGGAAAGCACTTCGTCTCCAAAACAGTAATCTTACATTCATGTCTCATAGAAATATCCTCCATTCCAAAGTGTCAAACTCCCGCAGGAACAGCATGTTCTCAATGGTAATGACCGCCTTCCACCAGTTTTCGGCGACATACCACTCTTTGTGGTTGTTATGACTTGCTCCAGCGTGAAACGTCACGGCAGATCGATCGGTCAACAATTTCGTTAAATTTTTTAATAGCGCCTCACTGTCAAATGGGATATCGCGGGCTTTTTTCAAAAGTGTTTATGGCAAGTTCTCCTTCACATAAGATTTGGAAGTGTATTCCTTTTCCATTTTATAAAAGCCTCCCTTGGCCTGTCTTGTAAAAATCCGACATGGGCATTTTGAAGCGCATGCGCCGGGGTCATGCCGTGGCGGGACCGAAAATCATAGCAGTCGATATTTCTTTTCTATCTGTAAATACACAATTAACAAGGCAATCGTAATCGCCACAACGCCCAAAATTGCGGGTATGAAACCAACCGAATTTTGCTCAA
>CANQRW010000137.1 GCA_947626365.1 uncultured Lachnospiraceae bacterium | reverse complement strand
CCATCCCCATTGGAATCGCAGAAGCTTTTGGGATAAATCTGATACACCGTCTTATCGTGCCACCATTTCTTTGTCATTGTCTCTGTCCCTTCTCCTGATTCATCCAAACTAATTTACGCTGCATTATGCTACATTCCGATCATGGCCGTAAAATCGCTCATCATCTCGGAAATTTTGATCTGCTGCGGACATACCTGCTCACAGCTGCGGCAGCCGATACAGTTGGCCGGCCGTTTGCTCTCCTCCATGCTTCCCACCGCCATAGGCGCGATAAAACCGCCGCCCGTCAGCTTGTGCTCGTTGTACAGGGCGATCAGTTCCGGAATGGGCAGGCCCTGAGGGCAATGGCTGATACAGTAATGACAGGCGGTGCAGGGCAGGCCGTTTCCTTTGCTCACCTCATCCGCAAGAGCCACCAGTCTGTCAAATTCCTGACTGTTTAAGGGCTTTTCCTCTGCGTATGTAGCGATATTGGCCTTTAACTGTTCCATGTTGGACATGCCGGAAAGCACCATGGTCACGCCGGGAACGGTCTGCAGAAAACGGAATGCCCAGGCGGGAACCGTCTCATCCGGCCGCATGGCTTTCAGCTCTGCCGTCATCGCCTCTGGCGCAGACGCAAGCTTGCCGCCCCTGAGGGGTTCCATGACCCATACAGGAAGGCCGCGGCTCTGGAGCAGTTCCGCCTTCTCCTGCGCTTTCTGGAAATGCCAGTCCATGTAGTTCAGCTGCAGCTGACAAAACTCCATATGCTCGCCGTAGGCATCCAGAAACCGTTTGATCACCTCCGCGCTTCCATGGGCGGAAAATCCAAGATGACGGATCCTTCCGTTCTTCTTCTGCTCCAGCAGATAATCCATAATGCCGAATTTCGGATTCAGATAATCGTCAACATTGCCTTCATACACATTGTGGAACAGATAAAAATCAAAGTAGGGCGTCCGGCATTTCTCCAGCTGCCGCTCGAAGATTTCCTTCACCTTCGGCATGTTGGAATTGTCGTATCCCGGGAACTTCGTAGCCAGATAGTAACTTTCTCTGGGATATTTGGACAGGCATCTTCCGGCAGTCAGCTCGGAATTCTCGCCGTGATAGCCCCAGGCCGTATCAAAATAATTGATGCCGTTCTTATATGCGTAGTCGATCATCGCCTCGGCAGCCGCCTCGTCGATCACTTCATCTTTCCCGTCTACCACCGGAAGTCTCATCATGCCAAGGCCCAATCCGGAGAGTTTCAATCCTTTAAAGTCTCTGTAAATCATCGTAAACCTCCTGTTTCTTTCCTGTCTTTTCCTGTTACGGACCGCCAAGCGGAGACAGATCTCCGCTGCCATACCTTATTATAAAATTATCGGGAAAAAACATCAAGTATATATATGGAATCCTTTTCCATACTTCACTCGTTGAAAAAAACCGATAAAACAAAACAGGTCAGCAGACAGTCAATCGCGTAAGCTTTCAGATACTGTGCCGATGCCGCGATGATATCGGGATCCCTGGCAAAAATCTGCGAAAGCAGGTCGCCGTGGAAGAACGAAAGGTAAAACATCGTCACCGCGAAGCGAAGCAGCGGCAAAAGAATCTTTCCCTGAGTAAAATCCTGATTATTTTTCATGTTCCTCTCCTCTCTGATGCCGGAGCGCCTGTCTTGTCACGGAAAACCCGAAAGAGGCTCCCACAGCAAAAATAAGCTGGATAAGATAACAGGTATTTCAACCTGACACCTTATCCAGCTCATCATTTCATAAACGACTTACCCTCCGATGTTATGTCAACTTTTCTGTTATTCTGTTGTCATCGACGAATAGCATCCGGTTCACGGTCTGCCGGAAAGCGGACTGTGCCTGTTTTGCCTGGGAGATAAGATCTGATGAAAAAATATATCAATTTACAGATCCATCGCTGACTCGTCCAACAAAAACTGCTCAATTCCGACATATAAAATTCCGTTTTCATCATGCCATGGCTCGATATCTTCTCTCACCACAACGATTTTCTTAAATGAGTCCTGTATCTTCATAAATGGGCGGATCTCCTGCTTTCTCTTTTCTTCATCCGGTATGGCAAACGCAGACTGGATATAATAGCGTTTACTGCCTTGATTCGCAACGAAATCCACTTCATACTGTATTCTTTTGTTTTTTCCTTCGTCTGTTTTCATCGTAACTTCCACAACGCCGACGTCGATATCAAATTCACGAACGCGAAGTTCATTATAGAGAATATTCTCCATGATGTGGTTCTCTTCCTGCTGCCGGAAATTCAGCCTTGCATTGCGAAGTCCTACATCGGAATAATAATACTTCATTGGGGAACCGATCTGCTTTCTTCCTTTCAGATCATACCGCTTCGCCCGGTAAAGCATAAACGCATCGATGAAATAATCAAGGTATCTGCTCACCGTATCATTGGTCACAGACAATCCTTTGACCGAACTGAATGTGTTTGCAATACGGATCGGATTGGTCAGAGAACCAACCGAAGATGCCATCAAATCCAGCAAATCGTCCAGCACCGTTTTGTCGTGGCCCAGCTTGTGACGTGCCATAATATCATCCAAATAAATTTTATCGAAAAGATCGTGTAAATATTTGCTTTTATCCTGCGGCGTTTTCTGCCGGAGAATCAGCGGCATCCCGCCGTAGGTAAAATAATCCCGCCACGCATGGCGTTTATCATCCCCATAAGCATCATAGAATTCACGATAGCACAGAGGATTCACGCGCACCTCATCCCCTCTCCCGCGAAACTCGGTCAAGATATCAGAGGAAAGCATTTTGGAATTACTCCCCGTGACATACAGATCGACATTTTTGATCTTCATAAGTCCCAGCAAAACGTCCACAAAGCCTACGGTTTCTTCGCTGCCCGGCAGATATGGGTTAGGAATATTTGCCACCTTCTGAATCTCGTCCAGAAAGACATAGTACATCCTGTCCTGATCCACAAGCAGGCTTCGGATATACTTCCC
>CANQRW010000136.1 GCA_947626365.1 uncultured Lachnospiraceae bacterium | reverse complement strand
GTGGGGATGGACCCGGCTCTGGAGGAAGCGGCCAGGGATCTGGGAGCCGGCCCCTTCCGGGCATTCTGGGATATCACGCTGCCGCTGATTATGCCGGCGGTGATGTCGGGCTCCCTGCTGGCCTTTGCCATGTCCATGGACGATGTGGTGATCAGCATTTTTATCAACGGCCCCAGGCTTTCCACGCTGCCCATCAAGGTGTACACCCAGCTGAAGACGGGGGTAACGCCGGAGATCAACGCTCTGTGCACCATTATGCTGGCGGTTACGCTGCTGGTGCTGGCGGTGAGAGCTCTCTTTTCCAGGCGCGGAAAAAAGGGAAAAACGCCGGATATCAAATAAAATTGTATAAAACTAAAAATTGGGTCGAAACGCTCTTTTCAATGGAAAAGAAATGAGATATAATGAGAGCAAATTCATTTAAGAGGAGAGATGAAGATGAAAAAATTTGCAGCAGGTATGTTATGCGCGGCTCTGGCCGTGTCCACTGTGACTGTGCCGGTTATGGCGGATTCGCAGGAAATGGTTCTTTACACCTGGGAGGCCATGTTTCCCCAGGAGGTGCTGGATGGTTTCGAGGAAGAAACGGGAATTAAGGTGATCTATTCCAATTTCGACTATAACGAAACCATGCTGGAAAAGCTTTCCGCAGCGGAAGGCGGGGACTACGACATTATCGTGGGAGACGATTACATTCTGGAGACGGTCATTCAGGAAGGACTTGCGGAAAAGCTGGATAAATCCAGACTGCCCGGCTTCGAAAATATCAATCCCCTGTATCAGGGACAGTTTTACGATCCCACTGACGAGTATACCGTTCCCTACGGCGCGGGCATTCCTCTGATCGTGTATGATCCGGAAATGGTGGATTTTGAGATCAAGGGCTATAATGATCTGTGGGATCCTTCTCTGGAGGACAGCGTGGCCCTTACCGCCAACTACCGCGTGATCAACGGCATCACGAACCTGGCGCTGGGCAAGAGCATGAACGAGGAGGACGTGGAGTCCATCAAGGAGACGGGAGAGAAGCTTCTGGAGCTGGCCCCCAATGTGCGTCTGATCGTTGACGATAATACCCAGGACGCTCTGCTGAACGGAGAGGCCAGCGCGGCATTTCTCTATACCTCTCAGGTGACGTCGGTGCTGGCGGAAAATCCGGATCTGAAGGTGGTTTATCCCGAGGAAGGTCTGGGATTCGGCATCATGGGGATGTTTATCCCCAGCCAGGCTCCCAATAAGGACGCCGCATATCAGTTTATGGATTATATTCTGAGACCGGAGATCTCCGCTCAGTGCTTCGACTATATCGGCTATTACTGCACGAATAAGGCGGCGGACGAGCTGGTGAACCCGGACCTGGTGGTTCCGGATTCCGTCACGAAGGGAGAGATCATCCAGAATGTGAGCCAGGAGGCAGATGATCAGTACAACAAGAACTGGACGGAATTCAGGGCAGCCTGCGACTGACGCCGCAGGGCAGAACAGTTGGATAAGATTGAAATGAACAGGGTGTCAAAGACCTGAGACGGGCCTTTGGCATCCTGTATTTTAAGAGGTAACGGGATGGAAGTTTATAAGGGAAGAGCCAGCTTTTCCGGGATTGCCATTGGCAGGATTCTTTATTATTACAGAGAGGAGTATCAGATCCGGCAGTATCTGATCACCGATGTAAAAAAGGAGATCTCGGATTTTCACACAGCCAGGGAACAGGCGGTGAAGCAGCTGAAGGAGCTGTACGAAAAAAACAGCTTCCTGAAAGAGTCGGAGGCCAGAACATTTTTGAAGCAGGCGGAGCTTCTGGAATCCCGGAGCTTTATCAGGGCGGTGGAGAGCGTGATCGCGTCGGATAAGGTAAACGCCGCCTATGCGGTGATGATGAACCGGGATGAGATCGCAGCCACCTTCCGGAAGCTGGAGGAGCCCGTGATCCGGGAACGGCTTGTCAATATCCGGGAGATTTCCGACCGGCTGATAGGAATTCTGGGAGGAATTTCTCCCAGGATCGATCTGGGGAATGCCCCTGTGATTCTTGTGGCGGAATCGCTTCTGCCCACGGAGATCATGGAGATGAATAAGGAACAGCTTCTGGCTGTGGTTACCCGTCAGGGTTCCGAGGTTTCCCATGCGTCCATTATGGCAAAAACCATGGAGATTCCGTTTCTGGTGGATATCGATGTGAATCCGGAGTGGGACGGGGTGTACGGCATCGTGGACGGCTACACAGGTACGCTGTACCTGAATCCGGATGTGGAGGTGCTCAGCGAGTATGAGATCCGCCGCCAGGCAGATCTGGAGGAGCGGGAGGCTCTTCTGAGGCTGCGCAGCGAGAAGGATCAGACTCTGGACGGGAGAGAGATTTCTCTCCTGGCGAATATCGGAAATCTGGACGACCTGAACAGCGTGCTCTTTTACGGGGCCTCGGGAATCGGCCTCCTGCGCAGCGAGTTCCAGTACTTGGGAAGGGAGAACTATCCCAGAGAGAACGAACTGTTTCTCGCCTACAAGAGGGTGGCGGAGACTATGGGGGACCGGCCGGCGGTGATCCGCACCGCTGATCTGGGCGGCGACAAGCAGGCCGGATACCTGGATATCCCGGATGAGACCAATCCCATTATGGGCAACCGGGGAATCCGTCTCTGTCTGGATCGGAAGAGGATGTTCAAGGCTCAGCTCCGGGCGATCTACCGGGCCAGCGCATACGGCAATCTGGCTATTATGTTCCCCATGATCAGTTCGGAGAAGGAGATCGATGAAATTCAGGAGCTGATCGAAGAGGTGAAGGCAGGGCTCCGGGAAAAGGAGATTCCCTATAAGGATATTCTGACGGGAATCATGATAGAAACGCCGGCCGCCGTGATGATCAGCCGGGAGCTGGCCAGGAGAGTGGACTTCCTCAGCCTGGGCACCAATGATCTCACCCAGTACACGCTGGCTATGGACCGGCAGAATCCCCTTCTGAAGGATAAATATGACGATCATCATCCCGCGGTTCTCCGGATGATCCAGATGGTGGTGGAAGCGGGGCATCAGGAGGGCTGCAGGGTGTGCATCTGCGGGGAACTGGCGGCGGATACGGCTCTCACGGCCGGATTTCTGAAGATGGGGGTGGACGCCCTGTCGGTGGTTCCGGCCTGCATTCTTCCTGTGCGGAAGGCGCTGCG
>CANQRW010000135.1 GCA_947626365.1 uncultured Lachnospiraceae bacterium | reverse complement strand
TCCCATGACGGCTCTATCGATAAGAAGCTGTGGACAGTGGAAACCAATCTGACTAACGGCGATTATGTGAAGCCGGATAAGGATAACCCGGATACCGGCGAGCAGCCCGGTTTGGGAAATATGGTGGACAATAACAATGAGACTTCGTTTACAGGAAAGACGGAGGATGGAACGGACCCGGAGATCATCCTGAATCTGAACCAGGAGGAGACGATCACAGGCATTTCCTATATTGCCGGGACTGATCAGGAGCCTGCAGACGGTTTTGAGGTTTATGTAAGTTCTACAGGCCGCGGCGACTGGGTGAAGGCAAAGACCGCGGGAGAGCCTGTGACTGATGGGGAACGGAAGGTGATCCATTTTAATGACGGCACCAATCTGTTTACCTACGATGCTTCCTATGTACGGCTGACAGCGAAAGGCATGGCAGGCAGAGAACTCTGCATCGCGGAACTGTCCCTGCTGGGTCAGACCGGCGATAATGTGGAGCTTGCAGAGGAAGGCGGCATCGGCGTCCTGGACAGCAATTATACAGGCTCAGACGGCAGCGTGGAGATTCCGGAAGGCTCTTTGGTGTTTACCGGTACGTACAAGGGAAATCCCGCATACAACACGGTGCTTCTCTGGGATGAAAACGGCCAGATCGTAGGCGGAACTGATCAGGACGGCAGCATTACGGCCCAACAGATCATCTTTGCGCCTGTGCCTGATGGAAACGGCACGCTGGGAGAAGTCAGTGACGGAATCTGGGTATACTTTATAACTCCTGATCATAAGGACAGCGTGAAGCCGAAGAAAGTCCGCGCGGAGCTCTATCGGACAGATGATGCCAGGACCAATGCAGGCGAGCGGCTGGTGAGTTCCACGGAATTTGTGGATGTTCCGGAAGTTCTTCCGACGATTACATTGAAGCAGGGAGGCGTGACCCCATGATAAGATCGTTGATGAAATATGGTTTGCTGGCCGGCCTGGCCGCCGCCGTGGCTTTCACGCCGCCGCTGACGGCCCGGGCGGCTGTTCAGGGAGCAGCCGCATGGGAAAGTACGGATGGCGAGAAGGGCAGCAGCGCCCGCCTGAAGCTTCAGCTGGTCAAGGGCGAAGGGGACGGCAGTGTGACCGCTATACAGGTGGATGTGAGCCTGAGAGCGTCCGGCTCCGGCACAGACGGAAATAACGTGGATTTTTCCTTCGCGGATATTGGCGGAGCGGAGACAGAGGAATACGTTTATGATGAAAACTCCGGAGAGCTGACGCTGTTTCTTATCTCAGACGGACAGACGGATCTGGAGCTGGGGCAGGGCATGATCGGGACCCTTACGGTAACCTCCGGCAAGGATGTGACAGCGACGGTGGACCGGGTTCAGATTGTGGCGGACGGCAGGCTGAAGGATCTGGTTTCCATCCGCAATGTAAGGGTGCTGCTGAGAAAAAGCTCAGGAACGTCGTCCGGGGAGAAGGATCCCGACAAGGATACCCCGACAAATCCCGGCGGCACGGGAGGCGATTCCAGCGGCGGTTCGGGAAGTGGCAGCGGCAGCGGTTCTTCCGGTTCTGGAACCGGTTCGGGAGGCGGCACTTCCGGATCGGGAGGCGGTACAGCAGGTTCCTCCGGCACGGGAGGCGATTCCGGCGGCGGTTCGGGAAGCGGCAGCGGTTCCTCCGGTTCGGGAGGCAGTTCGGGAGGCGGCAGCAGTTCTTCCGGCCCCGGAGGAGGTTCAGGCAGCACTTCCGGGTCGGGAGGCAGCTTCGGCGGTTCCTCCGGAGGCGGAGGAGGTTCAGGGAGCGGAAAGAATCCTTCCTTCAGCAAGACCACAGGCTCCTATGCTCTTCCCATGCCGATTGCCATCGAGACGAAGGGAACCTGGCAGAAAACGGGAAATCAGTGGAAATTCCGGCTTCCGACCGGATTATATGTAAAAAACTCCTGGATTTATGTGGGAACTTTGTGGTATCATATCGGCGAAGACGGTATTATGGATACCGGATGGTATCAGGACAAAGGTACCTGGTATTATATGCGGGAAGACGGCCATATGAAAAAAGGATGGCTTGACTTAAACGGCACATGGTATTATCTTAGTAAGGAAGACGGCAAGATGGCTATAGGATGGCTCGCGGACGATGGGGATCAGTATTATCTGAAGCCTAACGGAGCAATGGCTGTCGGCTGGCAGACAATCGACGGAAAACAGTACTATTTTAATCCGGTGAAGCCGACGCCGGTTATGATCAGGAACCCTGAAACCGGAAAGATGGAGTCGTCTGCAGCCGGCCAGAGACCTTACGGGGCCATGTACAGGGGAGAGAAGACGCCGGACGGTTCGGCGGTGAACGCTCTCGGCGTAAAGCAGTAACCGCAGTATAGAAAAGGAGGAGCATTAACATCATGGCAGCACCATATAATTACAGTGCCATTGAGAAGAAATGGAGAGAAAACTGGGAGAAGCATCCCATCAATGTCAACGACGGCAAGAAGCCGAAATATTACTGTCTGGATATGTTTCCGTATCCGTCGGGCAGCGGCCTGCATGTAGGCCACTGGAGAGGCTACGTGATCTCCGACGTATGGAGCCGCTACCAGATTCTGAAGGGACATTATGTGATCCATCCCATGGGGTGGGACGCTTTCGGCCTGCCGGCGGAGAACTACGCCATTAAGATGGGCATTCATCCGGCCATCTCTACCGCTGAGAACGTGAAGAATATTAAGAAGCAGATCAATCAGATCGCGGCTGTTTACGACTGGGATATGGAAGTGAACACCACGGACCCGGATTTCTACAAGTGGACCCAGTGGATTTTCGTAAAGATGTTTAAGGCAGGACTGGCCTATGAGAAGGAATTCCCCATCAACTGGTGTCCCTCCTGCAAGACCGGCCTGGCCAATGAAGAAGTGGTCAACGGCTGCTGCGAGCGGTGCGGCGCCCCGGTGACCAAGAAGAACCTTCGCCAGTGGATGCTGAAGATCACCGCCTACGCCGAGAGGCTGTTAAACGATCTGGACAAGCTGGACTGGCCGGAGAAGGTCAAGAAGATGCAGACTGAGTGGATCGGCAAGTCTTACGGCGCGGAAGTGGATTTCAAGGTAGACGGAAAAGACGAGAAGATCACTGTTTACACCACCAGGCCCGATACCCTGTACGGCGCCACCTTTATGGTTCTGGCACCGGAGCACGCCCTGGCCAAGGGTCTGGCCACGGATGAGACCAGGGAAGCCGTGGAGAAGTACATTTTCGATTCCTC
>CANQRW010000134.1 GCA_947626365.1 uncultured Lachnospiraceae bacterium | reverse complement strand
TTTAGAAAAGGAGAATTCGTCTATGAATGAACTGGAACTGAAATATGGCTGCAATCCCAATCAGAAGCCGTCCCGCATTTTCATGGAGAACGGCGGAGACCTTCCCATCACGGTGCTTTCCGGCCGTCCCGGATACATTAATTTCCTGGATGCCTTCAACGGCTGGCAGCTGGTAAAAGAGCTGAAGAAGGCCACCGGCCTTCCGGCGGCCACGTCCTTTAAGCATGTGTCTCCCGCGGGAGCGGCGGTGGGCCTGCCCATGACCGATACCCTGAAGAAGATTTACTGGGTGGACGATATGGGAGATCTGTCTCCCCTGGCCTGCGCCTACGCCAGAGCCAGAGGCGCCGACCGCATGTCCTCCTTCGGCGATTTTATTTCTCTGTCCGATGTGTGCGATGTGGATACAGCCAGGATCATCAAAAGGGAAGTGTCCGACGGCGTGATCGCGCCCGGATATGAGCCGGATGCCCTGGAGATTCTGAAGAGCAAGAAGAACGGCAATTATTGTGTGATCCAGATCGATGAGAACTATGTGCCGGATCCCATTGAGCGGAAGCAGGTCTTCGGCATCACTTTTGAGCAGGGCCGCAATGAACTGAAGATTGATGATGAGCTTCTGTCCAATGTCGTGACCAGGAACAAGAACATTCCGGAGGCGGCCAAAAGAGACCTGGCCATCTCCCTGATCACCCTCAAATATACCCAGTCCAACTCGGTGTGCTACGTGAAGGACGGCCAGGCCATCGGCATCGGCGCCGGGCAGCAGTCCCGGGTTCACTGCACCAGGCTGGCTGGCCAGAAGGCGGACAACTGGTTCCTGCGCCAGGCTCCTCAGGTGCTGAATCTGCAGTTTGTGGACGGAATCAAGCGTGCCGACCGGGACAACGCCATCGACGTCTATATCGGGGACGAGTACATGGATGTATTGTCCAAGGGCCGCTGGGAGAAGATCTTCAAGGTGAAGCCGCCGGTATTTTCTGATGAGGAGAAGCGGGTCTGGCTGGACCAGATGACGGATGTGGCTCTGGGCTCTGACGCTTTCTTCCCCTTCGGCGACAACATCGACCGGGCCAAGAAGAGCGGCGTGAAATACATCGCCGAGCCGGGCGGTTCCGTCCGGGACGACCAGGTCATCGAGACCTGCGACAAGTACGGCATGGCCATGGTGTTTACGGGAATCCGCCTGTTCCATCATTGATGACACAAATGGATAATTGATGATTACGTCAGCATGTAAAATAGGGGCTGCCGCACGAATTATTTAGTGCGGCGGCCCCTTCAGCTTGATTCTTAATTTCTAACCGAGCCTGGCGATAATCGCGTCGGTATAGGTTCTCGTATTGCCTTTTCCGTGAATATCCGGCGTGATCACGTCTGTGTCGGTCAGCACCTGGTCTACGGCCCGGCGGATCCTGGCGGCGCAGTCATCCATATGCATGTATTCCAGCATCATACAGGCGGACCAGAGGAGGGCCGTGGGATTGGCGATGCCCTTGCCGGCGATGTCCGGCGCGCTGCCGTGGACGGCCTCGAACATGGCGTAGTCCCTGCCGAGATTGCTGGAGGGCAGCAGGCCCAGACCGCCGATCAGGCCGCTGGCCAGGTCGGAGAGCATGTCGCCGTACAGGTTGGGCATGACCATCACGTCAAACTGAGCCGGATTCATCACCATCTGCATGCAGACATTGTCCGCGATCCGGTCATTGGCCGCGATATCCGGGTACTCCTGTTTGATGGTATTGAAAATATCCAGAAACAGGCCGTCGCTCATCTTCAGGATATTGGCCTTATGTACGCAGGTTACCAGTTTCCGCCCATGACTCCTGGCGTACTCGAAAGCGTCGCGGATGATTCGCGTGCTTGCTCTTCGCGTGATGATCTTGGTAGCGTAAACGGTGTTCTCGTTGATCCATTCTTCCTTGCCCACATATAAATCCTCCGTGTTCTCCCGGAATACGACGATGTCCACATTGGGGAAGGGAGTCCTGACCGCGGCGTTGGATTTGGCCGGGCGGATGTTGGCGTACAGGTCATAACGGTTGCGCAGGGTCACGTTAAGAGAACGGAAGCCCTTGCCGATGGGGGTGGTGATCGGTGATTTCAGAAGGATCCGGGTCTTCTCAAAGGAGACGAAGGCAGCGTCGGGAATCAGCGCGCCATTGTCCAGATATTCCTGATTTCCCACGCGGAAAATCTCATATTTTAAGCCGGCGCCTGCCGCGTCCAGAATCTCCAGGACCGCGTCGGTGATCTCCGGTCCGATTCCATCGCCTTTAAACACGGTTATGGTTGCCATGGTTATTCATCCTCCCACATTTGTACAGTCTGTTCCGCGGAGCCGAAAGTCCCGCGCCATTTCACTATGGGAGTTTACCATGAAAGAGTATCAAAGTCAATGCATTGTGATGTATACAATTAAAAACATGTAAAGCTGTACTTCATGGGGAAAGAGCTGAACGTGGGATGCCATATATCCATTCTGTATATTTTCCTGCCGGACAGCTTCCGGCCGCCGCATAAAATAGTATAAGCCGCCCGTCAGGGTGTAAAAGCACTTGAAAAGCCGCCGAAGCATAAACTAGATTAAGTTTTGCTTTCAGGTGGCTTTTGTTTTGAAGACTTTTCTTAAACCCCTGTCAGCCGGCGAGGAGCGGGACTGTCTGCGGAATATGAGAGCCGGGGATACGCAGGCCCGGGATAAGCTGATCGAACATAATATGCGGCTGGTGGCCCATGTGGTGAAGAAATATCAGAATACAGATTACGATATGGAGGATCTTCTTTCTGTGGGAACCATCGGGCTCATCAAAGCCGTCAATACATTTAACGCGGAACGCGGTTCCAGGCTTGCCACCTACGCCGCGAAATGCGTGGAAAATGAAATTTTGATGCTTTTGCGGGCCAATAAAAAATATGCCAGGGACGTGTCTCTTTACGATCCCATCGGGGTAGACAAGGACGGAGAGACGGTCAGCCTGGTGGACGTGATCGAGATGGAGACCACGGACACTCTGGACAATATGATTCTTCGTCAGGATATTCAGGAACTCTATGAGGCGTATCGGCATTGCCTGAAGCCTAATGAGCAGAAGGTTCTCCGGCTGCGCTACGGGCTGTTCGGAGGGAAGGAATACACCCAGAGAGAGATTGCCCAGGCCATGGGAATCTCCAGGTCCTACGTGAGCCGGATCGAGAAGAAGGCCATTGAGAAGATACGGGCGGAATTTGAGAAAAGCGTGACCGTTTCTTCGCGGCGTTAGGTCCCGCGGCGAAAAGAAAAGGTGAAAAGGAAAGGCGAAAAGGGAAAAGAAAGAATTTA
>CANQRW010000133.1 GCA_947626365.1 uncultured Lachnospiraceae bacterium | reverse complement strand
CAGTTTAAAGAGGCAAAGAATCGGTTCTCGTTTAATGAGGCGGCCCAGTGTTGTTGTGCGTTGGCAAACTGTGGGGGCGGAAAGTTAGTGTTTGGTATTACAGATAAGCGCCCTCGCAGTGTTGTCGGGAGTGATGCATTTGACCAACCGGAGCGTACCCGTATGGGATTGATCGACAAATTAAAAATCATGATTGATTTTCGGATATATGAAGATCAGGGTAAGCGTATTTTGATATTTGATGTAGCCGGTCGGCCACTGGGATTACCTGTACAATATGAGGGAGTGGCATGGTGGTATGAAGGGGACAGCCTGATTCCGATGCCGGAGGAAATCCGGCGCAAAATCTATGCGGAAGCTGGATTTGACTTTTCAGGCAGTATCTGCCCTTATGCAGATATAAACGATTTGGACGAATCTGCGATTGAAACATTTCGTGAAAAATGGATGGAAAAAAGTGAAAATCGCCGTATTTTAAGTCTATCAAAGGAACAACTTCTCCATGATTGTGAGGCGATAACTGACGATGGTGTTACTTATGCGGCTTTAATTTTGTTTGGCAAAAAGCAATCTTTGGGGAAATATTTGCCGCAGGCGGAGCTTATTTTTGAGTACCGCTCGACAGATGCTTCCGGACCGGCAAGTCAGAGGGAAGAATTCCGTGTTGGCTTTTTTGCCTGTTTTAATCGTCTGTGGGAACTGATTAATCTACGGAATGACAAACAGCATTATCAAGAGGGTTTTTTTGTTTATGATATTCCAACATTTAATGAAAGGGTTATTCGAGAGGCTATTTTAAATGCTGTCAGCCACCGGAACTATCAAATGGGTGGAAGCGTGTTTATTCGGCAATATCGAGACAGACTGGTTGTAGAGAGTCCCGGCGGGTTCCCCAATGGCATTTCGCTGGATAATATTTTAAATCGGCAGTTGCCCCGCAATCGACGCATTGCTGAGATTCTTGCTCTTTGCGGCTTGGTGGAACGTTCCGGTCAGGGAATGAATATTATTTATGAATTGAGCATCAAGGAAGCGAAAGAATTGCCGGATTTTACTGGTACAGATGAAAATTTTGTTAACATTACCTTGCATGGATTGGTACTGGACGTTAAAATGATTTCGCTCATCAATCAAATCGGGAGTGCCCAAATGGAGACGCTTTCTACAGAAGATTTCCTTGTTATCAATGCCCTTTACCATGAGATGTCTGTTTCGGAAAGTTTACGTTCACGCTGCAAACGACTGACAGAGATGGGAATTGTGGAGCATGCCGGACGTAATAAGTATGTCCTTGCCAGAGGATTGTATGCGGCCATAGGGGAAACCGGCGTTCATACGCGAGTGACCGGTTTGGATAAGAATACGAATAAGGAATTACTTTTTAAACACATTCGTGAAAACAGGGAAAAGGGGACGCCTTTAAGAGAATTGCAGCAAGTGTTGCCATCGCATAATCGCAGGCAGATACAAAGCCTGCTCAATGAGCTTCGTAAAGAAAACCGCATCTATTGTGAAGGTAGGACGAGTGCCGCAAGGTGGTTTGTTGTGGATGAAGAAATATCCGTTATTGATTAAACTTACACCAAACTTACACCAAACTTGCACCAAACTTGCACAAACTTACACCAAACTTGCACAAACTTACACCAAACTTGCACCGAGTTTGAACATATAAATATGGATACACAAAATAGTCAAAAGAATCGAGAACATGGTAGAGAATAATCTCTAAAAAGCATTGATTAGCATTTGTCGAATTATAATAAAGTCAGGAGGATATATAGCTATGAAAGTATTATTGTTTAACGGAAGTCCCAATCCGGGCGGATGCACCTTTACGGCACTGTCAGAGGTGGCGGCGGCGCTGAACCGGGAAGGTATCGAGACGGAGATCATTCAGACAGGCAACAAGGCCCTTCGGGACTGTATCGGCTGCGGCGGCTGCGGAAAGACCGGTCACTGTGTTTTCAGAGATGATGATCTGAACCGGTGGATTGATATGGCCGCGGAGGCGGACGGCTTTGTCTTCGGAAGCCCGGTCTATTACGCCCATCCATCCGGCAGGATTCTGTCGCTGATGGACCGCATGTTCTACGCCGGCGGCGGGAATTTTGCCTATAAACCGGCTGCTGCGGTGACATCCGCCAGAAGAGGCGGCACTACCGCGTCGCTGGATGCCATTCAGAAGCATTTTACCATCAATCAGATGCCGGTTGTGTCTTCCACTTACTGGAACATGGTTCACGGCAACAGCCCGGAGGAAGTCCTTCAGGACAAAGAAGGGCTTCAGACCATGCGCAATCTTGGCAGAAATATGGCCTGGCTCCTAAAATGTATTCAGGCCGGCAGAGAAAGCGGCGTGGAGGCGCCTGTGGCGGAGCGCGGAAACCGAACGAATTTTATCCGCTAGAAGCAGGGGATAAAAAGGCAGAGCATGATATTTATTCATGATTTTTTTGCGGAATGTGTTAAAATTGTATGAAATATGGAAAAAAATACAAGGAAACTATATAATTATTTTCCGTTTTGTGATATAATCAACAAAAGTATTAATAAAGTGAGGGGGAGATTATCATGGCAAAAGAAATGATTGCAATGCTTCTTGCCGGCGGACAGGGCTCGCGCCTCTACGCGCTGACCCAGAACCTGGCAAAACCTGCAGTTCCTTTTGGCGGCAAATACCGTATCATCGATTTTCCGCTGTCGAACTGTGTGAATTCCGGCATTGATACGGTCGGCATCCTGACCCAGTATCAGCCGCTGGTACTGAATGAATATATCGGGAATGGACAGCCCTGGGATCTGGACCGTCTTCACGGCGGCGTCCATGTGCTTCCGCCTTATCAGCAGGCTTCCGGTTCTGACTGGTACAAAGGTACGGCTAACGCCATTTACCAGAACATTTCGTTCATCCAGAGATATGATCCCAAGTATGTGATCATCCTTTCCGGCGACCAGATCTGCAAGCAGGATTACAGTGATTTCCTGAGGTTCCATAAGGAGAAGAACGCGGAGTTCTCCGTGGCGGTCATGGAGGTTCCGTGGGAGGAGGCTCCCAGGTTCGGCCTGATGGTGGCGGATGAGAACGACAGGATTACCGAGTTCCAGGAGAAGCCCAAGAATCCTAAGTCCAACCTGGCCTCCATGGGTATCTATATCTTCAATTGGGACATCCTGAAGAAGTACCTGGAGGAGGATGAGGCAGATCCCACCTCCGAGAATGACTTTGGCAACAACATCATCCCCAACCTGCTGCGGGACGACCGGAGGATGTACGCCTATCATTTCAGCGGATACTGGAAGGACGTAGGGACCATCTCCTCTCTGTGGGAAGCCAATATGGAGGTTCTGGATCCGGAGCACAGCGGCATCAACCTGTTTGACGACGACTGGAAGATCTACAGCCGCAACAGCGGCATGACCGGCCA
>CANQRW010000132.1 GCA_947626365.1 uncultured Lachnospiraceae bacterium | reverse complement strand
ATACTTTATAGGAAATTTCGAGTTTAGAAAGAACACAAAAATGAGGTGCTCATCGAACATATGTTAGATAAACATCTGTTCAGGGTATGAAGAATAGACGGTGCAGTGTCAGAAGATATAAAAGCCTTCCACACCAGCATCATCGTCAAACAGATCGTCCTCATTTAAGAAATAATCCATGTCCAGAAGGTCATCCTCGCTCATACGGCGAATGTCCTCGGATGTCATCCCTTCCGGCGGGTTATCTATATATTTTTTGCGTAGTTTCTCTGTGTTCGGGTTCATATGTGCAGCCTCCTCTTTAAAAGGAGTATATCACAGGAATGCGATATGTGGAAGTCATGCGGATGACCTTTTTCCACGAGACCGGGACATGACTTTCTCGTACATTTCTTCCAGAGAAACACGCTTATGGTTAAAGTAAAGTTCTAAAAACAGCATAGTTGTGCCGCATTCGCATTTCAAAGGGTCATAGCCGAATGCGGAGAGGATGGCGACGCGCCATTGGTTGAAACTTCTGTAAATGTGGTGTTTTTCCCGGGAGATGGCGCGAAAGAGTTTTTTGTCGATCTCCCGGTGGCGCGCATAAATGCCGCCGTAGCGGATCATTTTATAATGCTTTTCCGGGATATGCTGGATGAGACGCTGTATGAATTCCATAACAGGAAGGGTTTCTTCCACGTATTTGTCATCTTCGTGTCTGTTGTAGTGGAAAGTGACAGAGTCTCCATCGTATTTATCAATTCTTGAGGTGGCAATAACGGGGCGGCCAAGGTAGCGGCCGATGTATTTCACAACAGTTTTTGGATCACATTTGTTTGGTTTGGCATACACATAGAAACCTTCTTTGTGTTCCCGGTAGCAGAGGGATTTCACCTTTTTGAAGGAAGGACCGATTTTAGGTTCCATCTCATTGAGCAGGACAGTACGGAAAGCATTGCGCAGGTAAGTGTAGTTGAAATAATTAACGCTGCGCCAGAAACCATTGTCACTGTAGCCGCCTTCGGAAATGAGACAGTGGATATGAGGATTCCATTTCAGATCTCTGCCAAAGGTATGGAGAACCATGATAAAACCGGGAGTGAAATTCATGGACATGTTCTGTTTGAAGAACATTTGGGAGACCACTTTGTTCACAGCATGAAAAAGACAGTCAAGCAATGTTCGGTCATTAAGGAAAAACTTCCGGAGGTTTTTGTCAATGGTAAAAACACAATGACGGTGGGAGACATTGACGAGTTTAAAAGCCATGGAAGTAGTGCGCTGCATGGCGTAGAGATTCCCGCAGGTAGGGCAGAAACGGCTGTGGCAGCGGAAGGGAACAAATTTGAGCTTACCGCAGTGGGGGCAGCCATACATGGCCCCGCCAAAGGATGGGTCACCGCAGTTGATCATTTTTTCAACATTTTCGATGACAGAGTCACGGGGATGTAGAATATAAATCATTTCTTCGTAATGGTCTTTAAAAATGTCTTGTAATATGCTCATAAGACTATTATGCAGGAAAACGATACAAAAAGAAACCCCTAATTCCCCCATGAATGGGGGTTAGGGGGTTGATGTGTCGAAGACACTTTTTTATTATGATAGCAGTATGAATATTCGCTATGATAATCGTTTGGATATGGCAAGCGATTCAATTAAGGATATTAATGGAATGGACTGTAAGGATATTGTGAAAAGGGAGGGGTTCCGGTGATCCAGAGAGAGGAATATTTGGAAAAATTGAGGCAGATGTCGGAGGAAGAGCTGGATCAGGAACTGGCCCGCCTTCAGAGCCAGCTAGGCCGCCAACAGCAGCTGATGACCCGCATGGAAACACTGGCTCGTCAGAGAAATGAGTTGGAGAACGAGGCGGAGAAACGGAGCCCTGATTCAGACGGGTGCGAAGAGCAACTTATAGAAACGGAGCGCAGCGATCTGGAAGCCGGGCGGGATGCTTTTCGTGAGGAGATCCGTCAGGCCGAGCTCTCGATGGTGAACCAGGGCATCGAAGGGGCCAATGAAGAGCTGGATGAGGTCTGGCACAGCGGCTATCTTTATGAGGAGGCGCTGAAGGAGAAGCTAGCCCGAATTCAGAAGATGACGCAGACGCAGAAACCGGAACAAGTGCAGGAACCGATAGACCAGACGCAGAAACCGGCGAAGATGCAGAAGCAGGAACAGGCTCAGACTCAGGAGTCGCTGGGGCAGGCAAAGGAGCAGGCGGGAACACTGGAACCAATAGACCACATACAGAAACAGATGGGCCAGGCAAAGGGACCGGAGCAGACACCGGAAACTGCCTCGAAAACGGATCCGGAATATGGAACGGCATCTCTTGAGCTTTCCTGGGAGATCGGCGAGGCGAAGAACCGTCTCCGGGAGATCGGGGAAGCGGTGGAGGCCGGGGAGAAGGCGCTTGCGGGTATACAGTAAGCTGAAGGATGCCCGGGGCTGGGGAATCTGGGACATTCTTGGCGGCGGATTGCTCAGTGGTTTCGTCAAGCATCAGCGGCTGAGCGAGGCCCAGGAGGAGATCGAGCGGCTCCAGCTTTGCCTCCGCCGGTTTCACACGGAGCTTCTGGACGTAGACATTAACGGCGGAAACATACAGGCGGACCCCGGTGATTTTCTGCGCTTCGCGGATCTATTCCTGGACGGCCTTCTCTTTGACTGGATGGTACAGAACCAGATCGAAAAGGCGGCCCGGCAGGTGGAGGAGCTGCGGATTCAGCTTCGTTCCCAGCTGGGGCGTTTGAAGGATGAGAAGGAGAGGACCGAGGAGACCTTAGAGGAGCACGAAGAGAAGCCGCGCAGACAAAATTCAGAATTGTCGGCAGGTGATAACCAATAATTATTCATAAGTAATTTTAATAAATCCATAGAATTGTAAGGCCCCTACTTATATGATACACTGATAATATCCCTATTTTTGATCACAACTATGGATAAATCGGAGGAATTAGCATGGGTGGAATTTTTGGTGTAGCTTCAAAGGAAGACTGTGTCATGGATCTGTTTTTCGGCACGGACTACCATTCTCATCTGGGCACCCGCCGGGGCGGCATGGCCGTTTACGGCGCGGAGGGATTTCAGAGAAGTATTCATAATATAGAAAATTCTCCCTTCCGCACAAAGTTTGAGCGGGATGTGGAGGAGATGCACGGCAATTCCGGCATCGGCGCGATTTCGGATAATTATCCGCAGCCTCTTTTGATCCAATCCCATCTGGGCGAATATGCCATTGCAACCGTAGGCAAGATTAACAATAAAGAACAGCTGATCCGTATGGCCTTTGACAACGGCCATATCCATTTCATGGGCATGTCCAGCGGCAAGATCAATTCTACCGAGCTGACGGCCGCCCTGGTCAATCAGAAAACGGATCTAGTGGACGGAATCCTTTATGCCCAGGAGCTGATCGAGGGCTCCATGTCGATCTTGATCCTCACGCCGGAGGGAATTTACGCTTCCCGGGACCGTTACGGGCGGACGCCGGTGGTGATCGGCGAGAAGGACGGCGCCTACTGCGTGTCCTTCGAGAGCTTTGCCTATGTGAACCTGGGCTACCGGGACTGCATGGAGCTGGGGCCCGGCGAGGTCGTCC
>CANQRW010000131.1 GCA_947626365.1 uncultured Lachnospiraceae bacterium | reverse complement strand
TTTATGCCATTTTTATCGGTTAAAGTATTGATTTTTCAATGTGCATCACACCAAATGGTGTGGGAAGTTTGAGTAAAGATTATCATATAACCCATGAGGAACTGTTTGCTTTTCAGGCCGGACGTGTGCTGGGGACGGCGGAAATGTATGACGCGGTCTGGAGGGAGAAAGAACTGGAGAAACAGGACAGAAAGGAACTTCCGAAGGATTCGGCACAGTATCAGGTGCTGAAGCTGATCTGCGGAGAGCCGGGGCTGTCTGCGGAAGAGCTGGCCGCCAGGCTGCCGGTTGGGGAGGAGGTCCCGGCATTGTCCCGCATGCTTCGGAGGCTGGAAGATGGGGACTATATTATGTCTATCCGAAGAGGCCGCCATAAGCAGTATTACGCGACGCCCAGGGGCGAGCGGCAGATGCCTGAATTCCCGGAGAAAGAGATTCGCCAGGCGAAGGAGCAGCAGGCGGCCGCTGTGATGCCGTTTATCAGCGAGCTGAAGATCAGCAAACAGAAGGATATCTGGATGCTGGAAGAAGCCAACAATGTGGTGAATGAGATCAGTCCGAATTCGGCAAAGATCATAAAGCTGGAATCTGCGGCGGAAAGACAGATGGAAAGCAGAGCCCTGTACAGGAATACAGTGGAACCGGAGAGAATGTACTATGAAATGTAAAGAAATTTGCAGGATTGCCCAGGAAAAAAGCGGCGGTAATCTTACGGATTATATTGCCGGCGTCTATGAACAGATTTCCGGTGAACCGCAGGCTGCGGAACTGTTTCGGGAATTTGTGGAGGAAGAGATCTTAAATTTCAAGGCGCGGAAGGATGTCAAGGCCCGTCTTTTCGAGGAACCGGAGGCACAGCGATGGTTTGCGCATAAGAGCAGGCTGACGGAGGGTTATATCGACTATCTGAGCCAGATGGATCTGGCGGAACCGGATTTTTATGAGAAGGCATGGGATTTCGTGGATAAATCCGATTATTTTTCAGATAAGACGGAGAGAAAGCTGGCCTTTCGGTCCGTCTGTATGCATCCGCTGGTGCCGTATTACCAGGTGCCGGAAGGCCTTCATATGGATGAGGAGGAATACCGGGAGATTCTGAAACGCCTGCTTCCAATCTGCTGCAGGATCCGATTCGTTTTCTCAAAAATGTACGAACAGCGGACGGAGCGGGCCTCGGTTCTTGCGGATATTCTGAAGATGGTGTCCGATGAGCGAGAGAAGGTTGTGCTGCTTGCGGTGATGCTGAATGAGCAGGAGAAGAACGTCCGCAGCAGCGAAGAAGAATAGGGAAATATAAGGAAATATGGGCGCAGCGGCATGATTGGGCGGCGGAGAATCCGGCGGGAGGATCCGGCGCGGCGGCAAAATTATGTCCTGCGCCTTGCTATTTGAAGGGGAATCCCGTATAATATTCAGACAGACAATATAGGAATGGGAGGAACGTTCATTGCCGGATTTTCATCCATCGCAGATGGAGGCGATACAGCATAATACAGGGCCGATGATGGTGCTTGCCGGACCGGGATCCGGCAAGACTACGGTGATCACTCACCGGGTAAAGTATCTGATCGAGCATTACGGGGCGGATCCGTCGCGGATTCTCGTGATTACGTTTACCAGGGCGGCGGCCAGAGAAATGAAGGAGCGGTTTGAAAAGCTGATGAGCGGTTCGGAAGAGGCGGCCGGAGGGGAAAAGGACGGCTTGGCAGGCTCAGGATATATTCCGGGGGCCGCCTTGCGGGTCAGTTTCGGCACTTTTCATTCCATCTTTTTTACCATATTAAAATACGCCTACCGCTATCAGGCTTCCAGTATCGCCCGTGAGGAGCAGAGGACAGGATTTGTCCGGGAGATCGTGGACCGGCTGGATCTGGAACTGGAGGACGAGAGAGAGTTCATTTCATCGGTTCTGGGAGAGATCAGCTTTGTCAAAAGCGAGATGCTGGATCTGAACCATTATTATTCCCGGAACTGTTCCGAGGAGATTTTCCGGAAGCTGTATCAGGGCTATGAGGAGCGGATGCGGCGGGCCAATCTGCTGGATTTCGACGATATGCTGGTCATGTGCCACCAGCTGTTTGTCCAGAGAAAGGATATACTTAAGGCGTGGCAGGAGAAATTTCAGTATATTCTTGTAGATGAATTTCAGGATATCAATAAGATTCAGTATGAGATTGTCCGGATGCTGGCAAAGCCGGAGGACAATCTGTTCATCGTGGGAGACGACGATCAGTCCGTGTACCGTTTCCGCGGTTCCAAGCCGGAAATCATGCTGGGATTTCCCAGGGACTATCCGTCGGCGAAGACGGTTCTGCTGGGGGTCAATTACCGTTCCAGCATGGAAATCGTGGAGACGGCATCCCGCCTGATTCAAAATAATAAGAAGCGTTTTGACAAGAAGCTGGAGGCGGCCCGGGGCCATGGAAAGCCTGTGGTCACCTGCGCAGGCAAAGATCCCCAGGCGGAGACGCTGCAGATTGTGAAGGAGATTCAGGAATATGTCCGCGCCGGGTTCCGGCTGGAGGATATAGCCATTCTCTACCGGACGAATCTGAATCCCAGGCTGATGGTGGAGAAACTGATGGAGTATAATATTCCGTTTACCATGAAGGACGCCCTGCCCAATCTGTATGAACACTGGATTTCCCAAAATGTGCTGGCCTACGTAGGGGCGGCCCGGGGAGATCTGAGCCGCGGCAATATTCTGCAGATCATTAACCGGCCCAACCGGTATATCAGCCGGGATGCTTTGGAAGGGCTCAATGTTTCCTGGAACGCGGTCAAATCATTTTATCAGGACAAGGGATGGATGGTGGAGCGGATCGAGCAGCTGGAATATGATCTTCAGATGCTGAAAAATATGCCTCCTGCGGCAGCGGTCAATTATATCCGCAAGGCGGTTGGCTATGACGACTACATAAAGGAGTACGCCCGGTTCCGGCGTCTGAAGCCGGAGGAACTCCTGGAGGTATTGGATCAGCTGCAGGAAAGCGCCGCCGGATTTAAGACCATGGAAGCCTGGTATGACCATATGGAGGAGTATAAGGAGAAGCTGAAGGAACAGGCTCAGTCTCAGCAGAAAAAGGCGGAAGGCGTATCGCTTATGACCATGCACGGCTCCAAGGGGCTGGAATTTTCCATTGTCTATATCCTGGACGCCAACGAGGGCATCACGCCTCACCGGAAGGCGGTGCTGGATGCGGATCTGGAGGAGGAACGGCGGATGTTTTATGTGGCCATGACCAGGGCAAAGGACAGGCTCCATGTGTGCTGCGTCCAGGAGCGGTACGGAAAGAAGCAGGAAATATCCCGTTTTGTAAAGGAATATCTGGAAAACGGAAAGGCAGGAAGGAAGAGATGATGAGGGGCTGTGTGCATATTTACTGCGGCGATGGAAAAGGCAAAACCACAGCGGCCATAGGCCAGGCGGTCCGGGCGGCGGGCCGCGGGAAAAAGGTGCTGATTGCCCGATTCCTGAAGACCGATGAGTCGGGAGAGGTGACGGCCCTTGCCGGTATTGCCGGAATTACTGTGCTGCCCTGTGAGAAAACCTTTGGTTTTTACAGCCAGATGACGGAGGCACAGAGACAGTCGGCGCGGGAGTATTACAGCGAGCTTCTGAGGCGGGCCTGGCGGCAGGCGGAGGAAGAGTCCTGTGATATGCTGGTGCTGGACGAG
>CANQRW010000130.1 GCA_947626365.1 uncultured Lachnospiraceae bacterium | reverse complement strand
AACCGTCTTTCTCCCGACATCATAGAGAAGTACGGCTTTATGGATTCGGAGGAACTGGAGGAAACGGGCAAAGGAGATGCGGAAGCGGTACAGCCGGCCAGTGCGGAGGTCCCCTCATTGTTGACAATTCACTGAAAACACGGTAGAATATAAGAAAATCAGCGGTTTGGGAGCCGGCCCCGGCGCGGGAACGGCCTGCGGACAGGGGCGGCCCCGAGAGACCGTAAAAAGGATGAGGGGGTATCTGACATGGCATTATTTGATGACATCAGCAAGACACTTGCGGACAAAGGAAAAGAAGCGGCGCAGAAGGCCAAGGATGTGGCCGAGATCGTACAGATGAAGGCGCAGGCTACTTCCGAGAAGAGCAAAGTAAAATCGCTCTACGGAGCCATCGGCCAGCTGTACTACAAGAATCACAGAGACGATGCCGATAGTGAGTATCAGTCCATTATCAATGAGATTTCGGTTTCTCTGGCTAAGGTCGCGGAACTGCAGGAACAGATCCGCAAGCTGGACGGCAGCGCCGTATGTCCTGCCTGCGGAGCCGTGGTTAAGAAGGGCAACAAGTTCTGCGGCAAATGCGGAGCTGAGATTCCGATGCCGGCGGCAGATGAAGCGGAAACAGATGAAGCGGAAACGGATGAAGCAGAAGCTGATGATGTGACGGAAGATATCGCTGATGTGCTTGATGATGTAAAGGAAGCTGCTGAGGATGGAATTGAAGTAGCAGAAGATAAGATTGATTAAGCGATTTTTGTGTATGATGAAAAAAGTCTCCTGGTCCATTCCGGTAAGGGATTCCGAAATGGACAGGAGGCTTTTTGCGTGGCCGGGAGAATATTGTTTGAGATTATTGTCTGAGAGAATATTGTCATGGCTGCGTCTGAATCAAAAATGCATCGCAAGGAAAGCGATATCATTTCAGCTTTCTTTCTCTCCCAGAATATAGGTTATTACAGCGCCGATTACTGCAGCGGCAATTCCTGAAATCACCTGCACTGCGGTCAGATTCGGCGGCTGGGCTAACAGTCCGGTATTGTAGAAGATTGCGAAGGGTGAGGCTATGATCAGTCCCAGAATTGCGCAGTAGGTAGTTACTCCATATTTCTCAAACAGGAATGTAATCAGTTTGGCAATCAGGAAGATCCCAAGAAGAACGCCGATGCCGAAGGGGGCCAGCAGGAGGGTTCCCTGAATCAGTCCGTTCATATCAAAAACCCGGAGCGCATCCAGGAAGGATTTGATGGTATTGATGATGCCGTAATAGTAACCGAGAATCATCATGACCAGGGAGCCGCTGACGCCGGGAATCACCATGGTAGCGGAAGCTATGACGCCCACGGCAAACAGGGCGGCCATCATCCCCGGCGCGGCGCTGAAGGTTCGCAGAACCTCATCATCTGCGTTCATCATGGGCAGAAACACCGCAACGCAGAACAGAAGGATGAAGGCGGCAATGCCGGATATCCCGATGGAAGCGGAATTGCGCCGCATCTCATTTTTCAGGGATTTGATCAGGATAGGAAGTCCGCCCAGGATCAATCCCACGAAAGCCATACAGGTGACAAATGTGTGCTGGCTCAATAGATATTCAATAGCATAGGTAAAGCCGATGACGCCCAGAGCACATCCGATGATCAGCGGCAGAAGGGTTTTGGCACTGGATTTCCAGTCTTTCAGAAGGTTGGAAACGGCGGCGATCAGTTTGTCGTACACGCCAAGAGAGACGGCCATAGTGCCTCCGCTGACGCCGGGAATCACATTGGCGATTCCGATAAATACGCCTTTTGTAATGTCCATAAGAAATGACATGGCAATACTCCTTTTCATTAGTCTGTCTTATTTAAGCCTTAACTTTCATTATATCATATAAATCATAGTTTGAACAGAGTCCATTTTTGGGGGAAGAAAATAGTGTTACAAAATGTTGAAAACTGCGTTTTATATTATGTAAGACTCCGGAGGATACAATTCAAAGCGGAAGGAGGCATGCCATGGAAACTAATGCATCAAAAGATAACTGATTGTAATCTTCCAAGGCGGGGTTCGGGTTGCTGGTTTACCCGGACCCTGTTCCTGTGCAGAACAGATACCTGGCCTGACAATCTGGGGAAGCATTCGTAAAAGTCTATAATGTGGCCAGATTCAGTGAATAATATGGGATATAACGTATAAAAGTACCATAACCAGGAGAAAACACCGAAGCAGTTAAACGCTGATCCTATAGAGAGCACTAACATGAGCATTAATACGAGTAAGAATTGGAGGATTATAACTATGTCTACGATAAACATTACGAATGAGAGGAAAGATTTATATAATTTGGTGGAATCCGTTAATCTGTATCATGAACCGACAGTGATTGTCGGGAAGAAAGGAAATGCGGTTCTTATATCTGAGAGTGACTGGAGTGCAATTCAGGAGACCCTGTTTCTGGATATGATTCCCGGAATGACGGATTCTATTCTGAAAGGAGCAAAGGAGCCCCTTGAGGACTGTGTCCCAGAGGAAATGGTAGAATTATAATGTATAAGATATACTTAACTAAGCAGGCATTAAATGATTTGGAAAAGCTGAAATCAGCGGGCTTGTCTGGCAAAGCTAAAGTATTGCTGGATGTTGTTCGGGAGAATCCCTATCAGATACCCCCAAGGTATGAGAAACTGGTAGGAAAGCTGGATGGCTTGTATTCCCGCAGAATCAATCTTCAGCGTAGGCTTGAATACCAGATATATGAGGAACCGTTTACAAAGGACGGCGCTGAGTATCAGGACAGTGTAAAGATTATTCGGATGCGGACACATTATGACGGTATTTGATTAATGAGAATCTGATGGTTTGGGGAGGGCATATGCTCTCCCCAAACTGTTTGAAAGTGCAGATGGAAGGCGATTGGAAATGGATGAGGCAATGAATGAGAAGATTGAACTTGTTAAGCTGGCAGCAGCCGTGTCCTGTATATTTGAAACCAGATCAGAACAAATATTCGGGTTTCTGTATACATTTTCTTATCTATATGCTATACTTACTCATAGAGCAGGATGAAGATGTTCTTGGCGTCTAATGAAGAACAGTTTAAATATATCAAGAAAATTATTGACAATTGCGATTATTATGTTTGGGTATTAGGGAAGGTACGGCAGCGTAAATCCTCAATCAGGGAAAAGCTTTACTGAGATGGAATATGATTATGCATTGGAGCAGAAAATTCCGATATTATCTTTTGTACATAGTGATCCAGAAAATATTCATGCAGAAAAACGAGAAAAAGATAGTCCTGAATTGTTTAATTCATTTAGAAGAATGCTTCTGTCTCACGGATTTAGAGAAATAAGGTTGGCTGCCATAGAAAGACATGACAGATGGTAAGATGGTTAAAGGGCAGAAACCGGAGGTGATTTAGTCCATGTTGTTCAAATTGCACAGTGAATACCAGCCCACCGGCGACCAGCCCCAGGCCATCGAGGCCCTGGTGAAAGGGTTTCAGGAAGGCAACCAGTTCCAGACTTTGCTGGGGGTTACGGGTTCCGGAAAGACGTTCACGATGGCGAACGTGATCGAGAGGCTGCAGAAGCCGACTTTGGTACTTGCGCACAATAAAACCCTGGCGGCGCAGCTTTACGGTGAGTTCAAGGAATATTTCCCTGAGAATGCGGTGGAGTATTTTGTGTCGTATTATGATTTGATTTGAAAACATACATTATCTAGTATTGTTTGGTATTATTTATT
>CANQRW010000129.1 GCA_947626365.1 uncultured Lachnospiraceae bacterium | reverse complement strand
GGCACGGCGGAAGAAAAAGCAGCGGCCGGCGGGACTGATCTGGAGCTGCATTTCGCCCAGAGCGCGCTTAAACGGGGAAGCCTTATCAAGGGCGGCAACGCCGGCCTTCTGAATCAGCAGCAGTGGGCCGTTATCACGGCTTATCTGGATCGGTATTATGAGTCCATAGCGGCGTTTGAGCAGAAAGACCTGTCGGATCTGTTCGCGGATTCTGCATCAGGCTGGGCGGCCTTCAACCAGATGACCTGGCAGTATCTGATCGAGCTTCGCAGTATGCAGAAATCCGATCTGCGGTTGGCCGGGTATCGGTATGAGCTGTATATACAGGAACTGGAGAAGAAGGAAGACGGCACCATCGCCGCAGCAGTCATTGAGCGGAGTGTCCAGAATTTTGCCCAGCATCCTCAGATTAACTCGGAGTATCCGGCGGTCCGCCATGATTTTCTTCTGAAAGAGCAGAATGGGAAATGGGTTCTGGGCAAGCACATTCAGTGGGACGGCGTATTTTGGAATATGTATCGGGAGTTTCGGGATAAGGATCTGAATCAGATCGAAAACGCGGAAGAGGTATTTCGGGCGCGGAAGAATGCCCTTCTGCAGGAGATGAGAGAGGGACTTGCCTTGCGGGCAGAGCAGACCCAGCCTGTCCGTGCGCAACAGCCGGACCATGGCTATGACAGGGATACGGCGTTGATTTATGCCAGGCGTTACGTGGGAGTGAGAAACGGCCGCTGGCCGGATTTTACCGGTCAGGGAGGCAACTGCCAGAATTATGTGTCCCAGTGTCTTCTGAGAGGAGGAATTCCTGCGGATCTGGAGGGAGAGCAGACCTGGTCCTGGACCGGCAGTTCGAATCTGCAGGAAGGTCCCGAAGATACCCTTTCCTGGATTAATGTGAAGCGTTTTGACGAATATGCCAGGAATAATGAAGGATACGGCCTGGCGGCCCAGACAGATGTGGATTTTACCAGCGGCGTTCCGGGCGATGTGCTCAAGATGGGTTCTCTGTCTGACTGGAATCATGCGGTGATGATCACGGATGTGGTAAAGGATGGGCAGGGAAATGTAATCGACTATATTATCTGTTCCAACACCACAGACGTGCGGGACTTCCCGGCCAGCGCCTATCCCCTGGCACGGCAGTCCGTAACAAAAATCTACGGATGGAATGACGCGCCGCCCGCGGAGACGGGAGACGCGGCGAAACAGTGAGGCGCAGCAGGAAAGCGCGGCGGCGCAGGGAAAAATACAACCGATTTTTATACGAGGAGGAAAAACGAATGAAGACACCGGCACAGATAGCAGAAAGTTATGTCGCGGTAGGAACCGGGAAGGCAAAGCTTCCGATACCGAAGATGTTTGTCCTGGCCTGTTTCGCGGGACTTTTCATCTCGATCGCGGGGGCGTCGGCAACAGTGGCCTCGGCAACCGTCCCCGACCCATCTACATCCAGATTGATCAACTCTCTGATTTTCCCGGCGGGTCTTGCCATGGTGGTGCTTGCGGGAAGCGAACTGTTCACCGGGGACTGCCTGATGGTCCTGTCCGCGGCGAAGAAATCCATCACTGTGGCAGAGCTTCTGAAAACCTGGTGCGTGGTCTATCTGGGCAATCTGACCGGCGCCCTGTTCGTGGCGGTCTGCTTTGTCTTCGGCCACACGCCGGATCTGTTCGGCGGGGCCCTGGCTCAGACGCTGGTGAACACGGCGGTATCCAAGACGTCCCTCAGCTTCTCCGACGCCTTTATCCGGGGTATTCTCTGCAATATCCTGGTCTGTATCGCCGTGTGGATCACCATTGGCGGCTCCACGGCCACGGAGAAGGTAATCGGCCTGTATCCGCCCATCTTCGTCTTTGTTCTGGCGGGATACGAACACTGTGTGGCCAATATGTTCTACATACCGGCAGGGATTCTGGCAGCGAAAGAGTACGGAATTGCCGCGGAGGGACTGACCTGGGGCGGATTTGTCGTGAAGAATCTGGTGCCTGTGACCCTGGGCAATCTTATCGGCGGCGCGGTGATCGTAGGGCTGGGATATTATTTCATCTATTTGGCGCCCCGGAGCGGGGGACAGACGGACAGACAGGCAGGGAAGTCCGGCATGGATACGGACAGTCAATCAAAATAGTTCCAGTTCTGCAGGTCATAACCGTATGCCATGGCCAGAGTGGCGCCGAAGGGATAGGCATCTTCGTTATCCCCGTGGAAGAACAGAAGGTAACAGCCCATGTTTTCCACCTCTGTCAGGTCCAGGACAAAACCGGCGGTCAGCCGGTCTTTGGCCCATGGCCACTGGGACTGGCGCAGAAATGTGGTGCCCAGGGATTCAAAATGCTGGAAATCCTTTGTCCGAAGGAGTCCCAGTCCGTTTTCCGGCGAATGCATCAGATAGTAAAAGCCGTTTCTGGGAATCACGCACACGTTTTCCCCGCAGTCGGTTCTTCCGGCGAAGGTCCAGTCCTGAAGATTATGGGAGTAGGAGAAGGACACGCCGTTCTGCTTGTAGAAGCACCAGTATTTTCCAGGTTCATCGCGATCCTCCAGGACAAACGGATCGATCATTCTTCCCATGGAGGCTCTGGGGACGCCGCCTTTTACCCGGATCAGCTCCGGCGCGGACCAGTGCAGCAGATCCTTGCTCTTCATAAAGAAGATCCTACAGTCGTTGTTGCCGTAGATTTCGCCGTGGGGGCGGCAGTAGGACTGGACGCACAGATAAAAGGTATCCCCCTTTTTCAGGATGCTTCCGGGACTGGAGTAATCCAGTGCCGGATTTCTCTCGGTCAGGATCATCGGTTCTGTCCAGTGATTCAGGTCCCGGGAGGAGGACATTCCCACATAAAAGTATTGCCGGGGTCCATCCTGCTCCAGCAGGGTGAAATACAGGTTCATAGTAATCCTCCTGTTTCCATATTCCAGTGCTTGTCTCGATTTTATTCTAATTTTAGTCCGAAGCAGTACCGGATATAGTTCAGCACCGTTTCCGGATCGTTGTCCATACTGGCGACGGTCAGGTAAGAGTCCTCCTCCAGCGTCATGATTTTCCCCAGATAGGAGTCCTTCAGGGAAATGCCCATGGGCACCGTCTGCCCGTCGTGGTTTTTGGCGTAGTAAAGCCGGTCCGACAGCTGCGTAAGCAGTTCCTCCGGCAGAGCCTGGGACAGATCCATATAGAGGTTTTCGGCCTGAAGCCGGTCCAGAAGATTCTGGGTGGTGACGATGACGTCGATGGTCCCCGTAGCCTGAAGGCCCGTCAGTTTGATGATGGAGGCTTCGGCGTAGTCAGGATCTGTGAAGTCCAGGGAAATGTCGAAGGTAGTGACCTGCTTTTTGCCGCTGATCCCGGCATAGCCGCGGAAATCCGCTTCCAGGCGCTCCGCTTCCTGCCGGGTCACGTGGAGTTCGTCCACAAAAAGACAGTACAGAAGGTCTTCCTGGCTGTAGCGGTACAGGATTCCGCCTGCCTCAAACAGCAGAAAGGCAGCCACACAGAGGATGATGATCTGCGTGGAATAATAGCTGAAAATGTAGACGATTTTTTCTTTGAAAGTCATTTTGGAGAGTTTTTCTTTCTCCTTCTCAAATTCCTGCCTGGTCATTGGGCTCCTTTCTCACGGTAAAAGGAAATATCATGGTGATGGAATTGCGGTAGTAGGGTATGGAGCTGAGGGCGAAGGACACGTTTTCCGCTCCGTAGTAGGTGATCATCCGGTAATAGATGTTGTAAAGCCCTACGTGCCGCTCTCTGCCGTCGCT
>CANQRW010000128.1 GCA_947626365.1 uncultured Lachnospiraceae bacterium | reverse complement strand
AAGCAGACAAAAATCGCTGCGTTAGTATCCGCAGCAGCTCTGTTGACCATCGGTGCAGCTATGACCTCCTTCGCCGCAGTCGGCTGGACTATGGAAGACGGCGAGTGGGTATGGCTGGACAGAGACGGCGAGAGAGTCACAGATGAGTGGAAGGTGTCTAACGGCGGCTTCTATTATCTGGGCGAGGACGGCTACATGCTGACGAATCAGATCGTTAAAAATGATTCCACTGGTGATATTTATTATGTGGATGAGACTGGTCTGAGAGTTTCTAACAGGTGGGTATCCGTTGACAATGTTGATGATGAGACCGTTGGCAACAACACAGAGGTAGATGTCCTGTGGTATTATTTTGGTTCCACTGGTAAGGCTTATAAGGGCAAAGATGAACCGGCGGCAAGAACTGTATCCTGGTCTGGCGGCACCAATAAGTTCCTTTTTGATACAGAAGGACATATGATGAGTGGCTGGTATGAAACCGAGGATGGAAAAGATCTCTACTATCTTGGCGATGAGAACGAAGGTTATGCGCATACCGAGTGGCAGTATCTGGAACTGGATGAAGTTACGGCAGCTGATTCTGACGTAAATAATAAGCCCTATGATAGTCAGGAATGGTTCTACTTCCAGAGCAGCGGTAAAGCTTATAAGGCTGATACCAGCAAGGGAGAGGTTACAACCACTAAGTATATCAGTAAAAATAATGGATATTTCACTTTTGATGAAAATGGTGTGCTTGTGGATGAGTGGATGCCCAATGAGGCTCTGCATACCGGAGCAACTCCCAGTGCTGCTGTTAATGCGACACCAGGTGCTGCAACTGTTCATGATGTGAATGGAACAAAACTTGGCTGGGTATACTCTGCAGATATGGATGATCCTGATAGCTTCCACTGGTACTATGTTGTATCCGTCAGTGGCGGCCTGAAGACAGCTGCATTTGGTACAAACGAAAAGCTGTGGGGCGTAAAATACAGCAACGACGTTCCGGATCTGGCTGCTGTGACTTATACCGCTAAGTCCATCGGTGGTAAGGTATACATCTTTGACGCATATGGCAAGATGAAGGACGGCCTTGTAGAGATTAAGAATTATCATCAGTATGGAGAGGACGCTACTTCTACTGCTTCTGCATGGCAGGGTGTACCGGCAAAGGCCCTTACAATCGGAGCAAAATATTATTTCAGCAAAGCTGAGGCCAGTCAGGGTACCGATGGTAAGATGGTAAAAGGCAAAGTGACACATGAGGACAACGGTGAGACTTCCTATTACTATTTTGACAAGACTAGCGGCAAGGCTCTTAAATCTACGGTAAAAGATAATACCCTGTATGGATTAGATGGCAAGAGGATTCAGGCCGAGGATGGTAACAAGCTGAGACTAGTCGAAATCAATAAAGAGGGTGATGGCTTAACATCAGAAGACGGATTGACAGGTCATGCTATTTGGGGTGGTGTTTACACTTCTACAGATACGAAAAAGGTCACCACTGGTACTGTGATTGTTACCAATTCAGGTAGAATAAAGAGGAGCGGTACATTCACCATTGATGATATTAAATATGTTGTTAAAGATGGTTTAGTACATCATTGCTATGAAAAGGGCGAGACTGATACTGAAGGTAAATGGTTACAGGGACCTAATAAGAATCAGGATCTATATTTTGAGACACATCATGATGTACCTGTAACACAGTAATTTTTACTAAATCGTGAGCCGTTGCAAAGATGGGAAACCATTGGAGCAACGGCTCCGTTTTTTTGCTATATACGTATATGCTTAATGAGCATAAACAATACTGCAGACTCAAAAGCAAGGCGGCCAATTTCCATGGACTCGAATTTACATTGTAAAAAGGGAGGAGCACCGCTCCATAGCTGAGATCTAGCCATTTTACGGTACTCCTCTCGTTCATATACTATACTAATATTCTTGCTCAGTATCTTTTTACTCTACAGTATTCCAAGCTACTGCATGATCAGAAGTATGCTGCTGAGCTGCGGCAGTTCCCTTCGGATACATATACCGTACAACATAGTTTTCAATCTCATAGACCATGTCATCGTAAGTAATCTTAGTATTCTTAACTTTACCATTAGAACCTACTAAGAAGCTTGCTTTATCATATCCTGTCCAAACTCCGTTCTTGCCTTTAACCCATACAACACTTCCAAGACGAGAATCGCCAATCGTAACAAGCTCATAACTGTTTCCGTCTTCAGCGTTAATGCGAACGCCCTTCGCTCCATACAGGCAGCCATCAATGAGTTCATCTGTATACGCCTGGCCCTTCTTCAGACCATCTTTCTCTGACTTAGCGAAATAATAATACTCAGTCTCACCATCGTCATTAACAACAGACTGTTTACCGGTCAGCATACGGCCATCCTTACCGCCGCTAGAGTGATCCGCCTTGCTGAACAGATAATATCCAGGAGCCAGAACAAGCGTATTCTCGTTGTTCCATTTCGTCCTAAAGTTAGTGTAATCATAACCGCTACCGCTCTCTTTACGAGTTCCTTTAATCTCAATGACACCATTCACCATCTGTCCCAGAGCATTGAACAGATAAGTCTTTCCATTGATGGTTCTTGCAATGTAATTCTTCTTAGCGTCACCGGGATCTTCGTCTCCATTATAAATGGAACCGAACGCTACTGCCTTATTCTTGGCGGTGTTTACCAGGTAGTACCACTCTGTGCTGTCCTCATCCTGCTTGCTGGTCGTATATACCCAGCCAGTCTTTACGCCATCCACTCCCGTGAATGCTGCCGCAGTGCTTGCTACGTTTGCTGAAGCAACCTCAAACCATTTATCCTGAAGGATGCCATTATAATCAAAGGTATAGTAATAACCATCGATGTATTTGCTCTCATAATCAGCCTCGGAAGCCTTCTGAGCTTTACCACTGGTCTGGAAGTAGAACCATTCCTCGTCCTCATAGCTTCCACTGGGGCCTGCGTTCCATTCATCGGGAACTTCCAGATAATACCAACCGGTAGAGCCATTGACGCCCTTAGCTCTCGCCCATCCCTCGCTCTCATCGCCAAGGTAGTAACGATTGTTCTTATTGTCATTATCTGTATAGTCCATCCAACCGCTGGCCATGCGACCATTTGCATCGAAGAAGAAAACATTGCTTCCGCCAGACCACGGCACAGTCTTCTTGGCAAATTCTTTGTTATCCTTTGCCCGATAAGCCTTGCCGTTAGCGCCGAAATAATACCACAGCGTATCTACTACAGTTCCGTTGATCTCATCGCCATCTTCGTTGGGAACGCTTCTCCAGTCATTGATGACTCTGCGGCCATCAGCTCCTACATAGTAGACATCACCATTTTCATCCGGTTCGAGGAGCTGATCGGTAGCCATGTAGCCGCCTTCGCCCAGGTAGTACCAGTCTGCGCCGGACTTCTTCCATTCATACTCCACTTTCTCGCCATCATTATCCAGATAGACCCACTGGCCGTCCTCTACATCCCATTTGGCGGCGAAGGAGGTCATAGCTGCACCGATGGTCAACAGAGCTGCTGCGGATACTAACGCAGCGATTTTTGTCTGCTTTCTCATAATAAATGCACTCTCCTTTTTCCTTTATTTGAGTCCCCCTTACAGGGACCCGGTCTGCATTACGATTCGATTATACTTCCTATAATGGAAAATAAAGGAGATGGCAAAAAGTAAGGAAATATGCGGGTTTGAGGGCATTTTGACTATAAAAATGGACGTATTTTCCCAAGTGAGAGGTAAGGGAATAAGGAAAGATTTTCCCCGATATTTTTCACTCTGATATCAAGGGAATTCCATTTTGCACAGACAATAGTCGGTGCGGTTGAAATCCGATTTTAAGGGCTTTGTATT
>CANQRW010000127.1 GCA_947626365.1 uncultured Lachnospiraceae bacterium | reverse complement strand
ACGTTTTCCGCTCCGTAGTAGGTGATCATCCGGTAATAGATGTTGTAAAGCCCTACGTGCCGCTCTCTGCCGTCGCTGCCGTTGTGGTACAGGATCTGCTCCGTATTCTCCACATCGAAGCCGGAGCCGTTGTCGGCAATCTCGATACCCAGCTTGTCCCCGGAGCGGAATACATTGACCTCGATGGTGGGCGAGGCGATGGGGAAGCCGCTGCTGTCGATGCTGAAGCCGTGTTTGATGGAATTTTCCGCCAGGGGCTGCAGAATGGTCTTCAGCACGTACTGCCGGTCCAGTCCCGGTTCCACCTGGTACATAAAGCGGATGGACTGGGCGAACCGCTGGTTCATGATGCGGATATAAGAGTAGACATGAGTCAGTTCATTGGCGACCGTGATCATATTGTCCCCGTAGGAGAGGCCGATGCGCAGATATTCCGCCAGATACTGGATCATGTTGGAAGCGGTCTCCGCCTCTCCCCGGGCTACTTCATCCTGGATACACTCCAGGGTATTGTACAGGAAATGGGGATTGATCTGCTCTGTCAGGAGCCGTATTTCCGTGATGAATTTCATGGTTTCTTCTTTTTTGATCTGTTCGATCTGTTCCTGGATGGTGTCGTACATGCTGTTGATGGAACTGCACAGCTGTCCCACCTCGTCGCTGCTTGAGAATTCCACCCGGTCCGTGTAGGTATTGTCTCCGATCTGTTGTACCACGCCCGTAAGGATATTGAGGGGCCGGGTCACGTAGCGGGTCAGCAAAAAGGCCACGATCAGAAGGAAGACGATGACCAGCACCTGCATCAGAAGAATAGATCCCCAGGTGCGTCCGTAGACGGAGAAGAAGGATTCCCGCCGGGCAAGGTTCAGAAGGATCACTCCCGAGTGGTCAAGCCTTGAGGCGAAAAGCCAGAAGCTGTTCCCGGTAAACAGAGCCTCTTTGTCGCTGCCTTCCGAAAAGCCGCGGATGAAATCCGCCATATCTTCCTGGCAAAGCAGTTCTTCCACATCCGGACTGCAGAAGCTGAGGATCCGGCCGTCCGGCGCGGCAAACAGGAAATTGCTGGTAAAGTCGGATTCGTCGGAGGCAACCAGCCGGTAGGAGAGAAGGGGACCGTCCAGAAGAAGAATGATATACGCATCCGGCCGCGCAGGCGAAGAGGGGATGCGGACGTAATTGTTATCTTTGAGATAAACAGGAAACAGCACGGGGATTACCATCTCCGCGCTGAAAAATGGGCTCTGCCGCTCTGAAAACCATGTGATGCCCTCCGCCGTTTCCAGTTCTTCCGCGGAAAGCAGCGGCAGCAGGTCGGACCGCAGGGGAGCGCTGTAGAGAGAATAGTACTGCTGTCCGTCGCCGGAGACGGCGATGGCGGAATTGACCATATAGTGGCAGTTGGCAAGGGCGGCCAGGACCTCCTGCACCGCGCTTTTCCGCATGGACATGGTGGCGTCCGGATCGGTGAACTCCTGAAGACTGGAGGAGAAATCCTTTGTGCCGCAGACGGATACGAAGCGCTGCAGAATGTCCGTGTAGTTGACGTTCACCGTCTGCTCCGCGTTCCGGGTAACGGCCCTGGCGTTGGTCAGGATGGCCCTTTGGGATATGCGGCCATAATAAATAACAGCCGTCGCCAGAGTGACGACTGTGATCATCAGAGACAGCCCCCAGATGATGATGCTGATCTTGGAGAACAGGCTGCAGTCATTAAATTTTTGTATGAACGTTTTCCGCATGATGGAGTCTCCGGCAGGTTACTTTTGTTTGTTCTGGAAATCGGAGGGTGTGATGCCGTAAATGTTCTTGAAGGCTCTGGAGAAGGAACGGTAGTCCCCGTATCCTATATCAAAAGCCACATCGCTGATGGAGACATTGGGATCCGTCAGGCGCCGTTTCGCGTACTCCATCTTCTCTTTCAGCAGATAGTCTCTCAGGTTGATGTTGGTCTTGCTCTTAAAGTAGATGGCAAAGTAGGAAGGACTCAAATGCACGTGATTCGCGATATCCTTCAGCTTGATATGCTGGTTGATATGCTCCTTTACGTAGGCCATGGCATCCCGAATGATATTGTCCTTTGGTTCTTCCGCCATTTCCCGCAGGTTCAGGGGCGCGTCGCCGGTCAGGGGAGTATCGCCGGAATAGCCGTACACGGCGTCCACAAATTCCGACAACCGGCAGAAGGAGGCGGTCAGCCACTCTTTGATACGGCTCAGGGTGGCGCACTTGTACAGTTCTCTGGGATTGGCGGTTTCCGAGATGTCCTGGTAGGTAAAGCTGGAAAACTCCCGGCTGATCTGGTTGAACAGGGCGTAGCACATGCTGAATACGTAATTGGGCGGCGGCATGGGGACATAGAGGAGGCTGTCCACAAAATTCCCGCAGTAGGCTTCGATACCGCCGGCATCCTTCTTTACAATATACTGAATCAGAGACAGATAGTCAATGTCCGTCAGCTTCAGCTGGGGGGGCACGGTACAGATCAGGTTCCAGCTCAAAATATCCAGCCGTTCATCATACAGCCGGTAAGAAAGGGCGGTCAGGGCCCGGTTGTAGGAGTAGGAGCATTCCAGAAGCCGGGATACCGTATCCCCGATCCCGATGATGGGCGATGGAAACCGTTCCAGGGAAAGAATTTCCAGGCACTGCCTGGCGGTCTGTTCCGGAAAAGAGCCGGAACTGTTGAAGATACCGATCAGTTTCTGGTCGTCATACTGCCAGAATTTATGGCCTTTGCCGGAGAACTGTGTATCCAGCCGGCTGATGATCTGCCGGAAGGGCAGGCCTTCCGGAAATTCCGACGGATCCGGGGAAAACAGAAAAACCATCACGTAGCAGGAATCGGAGGTCAGTCTGCTCTGGGAAGAACGCAGTATCTGACTGGCCTTTCCGGAATCCAGAAGCTTGCCGTCGATCAGGTCGCTGAAAAACGAGATTCCCAGACTGTCTGCGTGAAATTCGGATTCGCTGTCCGCGGAAAGGGGCTGAGCGTGAGGACGCTGAGAACAGATGCGGTACAGCTCGTCATGGAGTTCCTTCTTATTTAATGGTTTGAGCAGATAGGCCTTGGCCCCATAGCGGATGGCGTCCTTGGCATAGGAAAATTCATCGTATCCGCTCAATATGATAAAATCTGTGCTGACGCCGGCTTCACGGACTCCGTGAATCACTTCCAGCCCGTTCATCTCCGGCATCTTGATATCGATAATGGCAATGTCCGGCTGATGGGTAATGATCAGATTGAGGGCCTGTCTGCCGTCTCTGGCGACGGCGGCGATGGAGATGCCCAAGGAGGCCCAGTCTACGGAATTCTGAAGACCGCTGAGGACAGAGGGCTCATCATCAGCGATGACCGCCGTGAATTCAGGTGTATAGGTATCCATATTCCTCTTACCTCCGCGCATTTCAACTCTGTTTCATTGGTTACTTTGTACAACAATATTATAGTGAACGGGGAAAAAACAGTCAATAAAGGTTCAGGAAGGTTATTGGAAAGTGTTACATAATTAGTAGAAAGTGTCCTTTTTGTTAAAATGAAAATATGTTAGTATGCAAATACCACGAAAATTTGTGAGTTTCGTCAAAACAAGGAGGATACTATGAAGAAGAGAATTGTAAGTGCGGCATTATGCGTGGCTATGGCAGCTTCTCTGGCAGCCTGCGGCGGAGGCGGTTCCAGCGATTCCGCGGCGACTACGGCAGCTGCAGGCGGCGGGGAAACCCAGGCGGCGGCAGCCGGCGAGGAGACTCAGGCAGCGGCGGAGGCTCCGGCCGGAACTACTACCATCGAGGTATGGACTGAGGACCGGCATGACGCGGATTACGTCCAGGCCATGATCGATCAGTATAATCAGTCCAACGAGGACGGTCTTTTCATCAATCTGACCATTATTTCCGATGATTACGCCAATATGGTACAGCTGGCCATCGACGGCGGTACCGCTCCGGATATCGTCGGAACCAATGCCGA
>CANQRW010000126.1 GCA_947626365.1 uncultured Lachnospiraceae bacterium | reverse complement strand
AAATTGATGGCGTCAAAGGGCGTCTTTCCATATTGCTGGGTGAAACAACATTTGAGGAGTTGGAGTCGGCAGCAAGCACAATCGTGGATTTTGTCCGTTCAAAAGAAGATATTGAGAGCGATATCATTGCCGTTTGCGGAGGTAAAGATATCGAGAAGTTTATAACAGTGAAAGAAACAATTGTTGACGGTTACACGGCTGAATATAGCAGCATTAATAATTTGAAAGCCAAAGCCTTTGACTTGGAGGAGGAGTTCAAAAAAGCAAAGGAATCGGTTTCTGCTGCTGAGGATATTCCAGCAGAATATTTGGACATTCCCGATCCGGATGATTATCTGGAGATGCTTCAGAGGAATTTGAAATCCCAACAGAGCCTTCGCGAAAAAGCGCTTACCGCCAAAACTGCTGCTGCAAGTAAACTGGAAAGCTATGAGGAAAATATTGCCGGTGACCCGACTGAGAACGTGGAACAGGCTGAGCAGGTTTTTGAAGAGCAGAAATCTTTGCTTGCCCATTGGCTGCATATCAAAGAAGTTTTCAAGGAGCAAAAGGAGAATATCCATGACAAACCCATGCAGGATATCGCAGAGCAATTTGCCCGCTATCTCGCAGTGATTACCGACGGGAAGGTCTCTTCTGAGTTCCCAGAAGCAGACAAGCTGAATATGAATATCTACAGTGAAAACAGGCTGCTCGATTATGGCAAACTCTCTGAAGGTACTAAGGAAACAGTATCTCTTGCGTTCCGTCTGTCAGTGCTTGACCACTTGTTCCCCAACGGCGGTGGGGTAATTGTCTTTGATGATCCCTTCACTGATATGGATGCCGAGCGCGCGGCGCAGTCCTGTGAATTAGTCCGGGAATGTGCCAAACGTCATCAGGTAATCTTCTTGACTTGCAGGGAAGAGTATCTGGATATGTTAAAAGGGAATGCTGTTCAAATATGAGGAAGACGATGATACTTGAGTATAATAAGATTCCAACGGTACTGTTGTTAGGAAATGGTATAAATCGGGCATATGATTTCTCTTCCTGGGAGGAATTGATCAAGTCAATCGGAACGAAGGAGTTATCAAAGGAAGAAAAACAGAGTCTAAAGACCGTACCGTATCCATTGCAGCCAGTGATCCTTACCGATGACCATCTGGGAGAACAGATGAAAATGGTGTCGGGTCCATTAGCCGGAATCCGTGCACCAGAGGAAGAAGAGGAACTTTTGCAGAAATATGCAAATCTTCCGGTGGATGCAGTTCTTACAAGCAATTATACATATGAGCTGGAGAAGGCGATAGAGCCCATTTTTCAGTGCAGCGTCGGTCGAAAATGCAGATGGCGCCATTTGGCGTGCGATAAGGACGGAAAATTTTGCAGAGAACAGCTGCATACGTATTTTTTGCCAGAAGAAGGCGGACCGTCTATATGGCACATACATGGAGAGGCAGCGCGTCCCAATACGATGATACTAGGGTATTATTATTATGGTAAACTCCTTTCAAAACTACAGCAGAACATATCGCAGCTTATTAAGCGGTATAAAGCAAGCCAAGTCAGGAAATTTAACCTGGAGATCCATAGCTGGCTTGACTATTTCATGCTGGGGGACGTGTATATTGTCGGTTGCGGCATGGCCTTGTCGGAACTGGATCTGTGGTGGCTTGTAAACTGTAAGAAGAGAAATTTTCCGGATTGGAAAACCATACTGTTTAAGCCGGATATCCGAATGGAGGAACGGCTGTTGGCGGAGGCCTACGATGTCGAAGTGATCCAAAATGAGGTTGGGGCAAGCTATAGGGAATATTACCGCCAAACTGTAGGAAATCTAAAAAGAAGGATAACGGGACTGTCTGGCTGACACGAACGTGGATGCGGCAGAACTTGTATTGATTGCAGTAACCTAACGAGTGTGGCGATTAGCAGAAGATTGATATGATTCAAAAAGAGGGAGCTTAAATGAATTATGATATGGAACGAATGAGGAAAGATCTTTTGGATTATTTTGGTACCGCTATGATGAGCGGCTTTTCTATGGCAATGGTCGATGTTCTGACTATTGAAAGGTCTTCCGATGCGGAACTATTAAAAATTGCAGAAAGGACAGGCATGGATATCAGGAGATACAGACTATGAAATCATCTTAACCAAATTACTATTATGAATATACAAAATAAGTGTTTATCAAATAAGAAACTATATTTAAGAAAGGAAATGCGAAATGGGCAAATTAGATTTTAATATTGAAAATGGAGTATTAAAAAAGTATTTAGGATCAGATGAACATATTATTCTTCCTGATGATGTACAAGTCATAGGATTTAATGCTTTTAATTGTTGCAATACGTTGGTAAGTATGGAGATTCCTGCTGGAGTTTCACTGATCGAGTCGAGCGCGTTTTGGAAATGTGAGAATTTAAAATCCATTATATTTTTAGGGAAAATTCCTGATATAAAAGACGGCGCTATATTGATGTGTAATAATTTACAGTTTGATCCGAAAATATACTGTACTACAGAGAAATTACCTTTTGATTTAATTGACTTTTTTAATATCCATAATATGAATATAAGCGAAAAAGAATATGCATGGTTACTTCTTTTCCAAAGCGGAACAAAGTGGAAGAATAGGCTTTCTGATTTACTTGTTTTTGGAGAATTAGATTCGTCAATTATTGCGCAGAATGTAATTAATATAATCTCAAATATATCAAATCTAAACAAAAAAATGAGAGATAAGGCAATACAAAGCTTGTTGGATATATACCAATATGAAATGATATACAAATTGCTAGATAAATTACCAGTTTTATCAATAAAAGAGGTAAACTCTTATATCGAAAAATATAATAGTAAATCTCATATTCGCGCCATTTTTGAAAAATACAAAAATGAGCATTATAATAACAATAATGATCAAGAAAGAGTAACTATAGATCCGGAACATATTTCTTTAACTGAAGGACGAAAGATTTATTCTTTAAAAAATGTCAACGAAGGTATAATGATAAAAAAATATATTGGGGATACAAAAAATGTGGTTATCCCGAAGACGATTGGCCCCCAAAAAGTTGTCAGCGTTGAAATACGTACTTTTTATGGTAAAGATGTTAATGTTTGTGGATTTGCAAAAAGGGATTCCTGCTTTCAGAATGATAAAATCATCAATGCATCATCAGGCAATAAGGTATTGTTTGGCCAATACTTTTTTGAAAAGGACGGCGAAATAAAACCTATAGAATGGGTAGTTCTAAGTAGGCGAAATAATATCTTATTCCTTACAACGACTTATGCCATAGATGTACTTCCATATAACCAGCAATGGGAAGATGTAGTTTGGGAAAATAGTGATTTGCGAAAATGGCTCAATGGCGTTTTTTTATTATATGCTTTTTCCGAAGAGGAGCGTAATTTGATTTTGACTACATATTTGAATAATGCTCCCGCCATAGCATCAAACGTGATTGTTAGCAATGATACAGAAGATAAGGTATTCCTACTTTCAATTCAAGAAGTACAACAATATTTAAAACCATTTGGTGTGTTTGTAACCCCAACGCCTTATGCAAAAGCAAAAAAGCCAATAATGTTGGATGAAAATTGCCGTTGGTGGCTTAGAACACCTGGTACATATTTACGTTCTGCATCTGCGGTAGCAGCGAATGGGATAATAATGGGAGATGATCCGCAAATAGCGTCGAAAAAAGGCGAAGGTGTAGATGCAGATAATATAGCGATACGACCAGCAATTCAAATTGATATATCATCAATTGTGCATTAGATACTGTTAATGACGTGTATATGTATGCTCAGATAAGAAGTACAGAATATAAGTGGCAAAATGTCACTATTCATACTAAGGCCATATAATATAACAAGTATAACAGAGTGATTCAAATTACTTTGTATCTATAAAATCAACCGATAGGGCGCACTTCTATACGGGGCAAGCCCCGTATCGTGCGCTCTGCGAGGCTGAACCGCCCTGACACCTGAATGTCCGGGCGGTTTTCCGTCGTT
>CANQRW010000125.1 GCA_947626365.1 uncultured Lachnospiraceae bacterium | reverse complement strand
GCCGGTGTATGAGAATGAGAGGGAATCGCTATGACAAAAGAAGAACTGGCTTTGGAGATTATCAAACGGCTTAAGAAAGAATATCCGGATGCGGACTGCACGCTGGATTACGACCAGGCGTGGAAGCTGCTGGTCAGCGTCCGGCTGGCGGCCCAGTGTACGGACGCCCGGGTCAATGTGGTGGTACAGGATCTGTACGCCAGGTATCCGGATGTGAACGCCCTCGCGGCGGCAGAGCCGGAGGACATTGAGGCGATTGTGAAGCCCTGCGGCCTGGGACACAGCAAGGCCAGGGATATCAGCGCCTGCATGAGGATGCTGCGGGATCAGTATGACGGGAAAGTGCCGGGAGATTTTGACGAGCTTCTGAAGCTGCCCGGAGTAGGGCGGAAGAGCGCGAATCTGATCATGGGAGATGTGTTCCGCAAGCCTGCCATTGTCACCGACACCCACTGTATCCGTCTGACCAACCGGATGGGACTGGTGGATAATATAAAGGAACCCAAGAAGGTGGAGATGGCGCTTTGGAAGATCATTCCGCCGGAGGAGGGCAGCGATTTCTGCCACCGCCTGGTGATGCACGGCCGGGACGTGTGCACGGCCCGGACGAAGCCTTACTGTGACAAATGCGTCCTGGAGGATATCTGCCCGAAGAACGGAGTGGCGGATCCCAGGGAGTAAGGAGACTGCGGATATGTGGAAATGGCTGTACCGGCTGGTTCAGTGCCTTTGGGGACTGCCCCAGACGATCCTGGGATTTTGCGTGTATCTGTGGTACCTGTCTGCGCCCCATGAGGATTTCCTGGGAGCGGTTCACACCAGATGGCCCAGGCGTGACGGGGTTTCTCTGGGGCTGTTCATCTTTACGCCGGATTTGGAGGAGGACTGGAGCAGGAAAATGGTGTTTCATGAGTATGGCCATACCTTTCAGTCTCTAATACTGGGGCCCTTTTATCTGCTTGTCATCGGTCTGCCGTCCATGATCTGGAATCAATGTTTCCGCGGATATCGAAGGGAAAAGGGCGTCGCCTATTTCGCTTTCTATACGGAGCGGTGGGCGGATTTTCTGGGCAGCAGGCACGGCGGCGAGAGACCGACGTGACGGTGGACGGAACAGATGCATTGTTGTCGGCGACAGGCAACGGAAAAGCGGGTGTGCCGCTGCCGGAGGTAAGCAACGGGGAATCGGAGACAAAAACAGGAGTTTGTCATGAAAACATTGGATCAGGATATCAAAACCCGGCAGTTTAAGCCGGTCTATCTGATATACGGCGAGGAAGCGTTTCTCAAGAAGAGCTATAAGAACCGGCTGAAGGCGGCCATCGCCGGAGACGACACCATGAACTTCCACTATTTTGAGGGGAAGGGACTGGATATGGAGGAGATCGTCAGCCTGGCGGACACCATGCCCTTTTTTGGAGAGAAGCGTCTGATTCTCATTGAGGACAGCGGATTTTTTAAGGGAGGCGGAGCCGAGCGCCTGATTGAATATCTGCCGCAGATGCCGGATACCACCTGCATGATTTTCGTGGAATCCCAGGTGGATAAGAGGAACCGTCTGTACAAGCTGGTGAAAGACATAGGCCATGCGGCGGAGATGGAACACCAGGACAGCAGAAAGCTGGCGGACTGGGCAGGACGGATTCTGGCACAGGCAGGCAAGAAGATTACCGGCCGCACCATGGAACTGCTGCTGAGCAAGACCGGGGACGATATGGAGAATATCCGGATGGAGCTGGAGAAACTGATCAGCTACACAGGGGACCGGGATGTTATTACGGATGGGGATGTGGAAGAAATCTGTACGGAACGGGTGACTAACCGGATATTTGAGATGGTGACGGCCATCGTGAACAGGAAGACCAGAACCGCCATGGATCTGTATGAGGATCTTCTGACTCTCAGGGAGCAGCCCATGAGGATCCTGTTTTTGATTGCCAGGCAGTTTAATCAAATCCTTCAGGTGAAGGAGATGGCGGCCCAGGGCATGGACCGGAACCGCATCGCTTCCGCATTGAAACTGCAGCCTTTCATCGTAGGAAAGATCATGCCTCAGGCCAGGAACTTCAGCAGAGAGCAGATATTATCTTATGTGGAACTGTGCGTGGAGATGGAAGAGGCGGTCAAGTCCGGCCGGCTGGACGACCGGCTGGCGGTGGAGCTTTTGATCACGAAACAATATTGACGGTCTTAAGGCCGGCGAATCTCAGCATCTGTCATTGTATAAATCTGTACGCAAAAAACCTGTCCCGGGGGTGAAGGGACAGGTTTTTTTAATCTATTCAGCTGTCAGCTTAGGCCATGGAATTAACAGCCTTGCTGATACGGGATACCTTGTGGGCCACGTTGTTCTTATGATATACGCCCTTGGATCCAGCCTTCTCAATCTCAGAGATAGCAGCTGTGAGCGCGGCCTGTGCAGCAGCCTTGTCACCGGCAGCGACAGCAGCGTCTACCTTCTTGATATAAGTCTTAACTTTGGAGCGGATCGCTTTATTGCGAGCAGCTTTCGTCTCAGTTACCAGAATTCTCTTTTTTGCAGATTTAATATTTGCCAACCTTTCACACCTCCCATATATTGGTCTGTTTTTCTTGGTTTGCATCGAAACCTGGACACGGACAGTTCAGATGTAAACATACGCTAGTATTTTAGCGGATTGCCCTGGGAATGTCAATACATATTTTCAGTGAAAATGGAAAAAAATACTTGCGGAAGGAGTGAGAATATGTTTGAGATTCGCACGGATCTGGCGGTGGAGGAAAAGGAAAACTGGGACGGCGAAAAAGGGGCGATGGGCAGAGGGCTGTCCGGGGTGTCTATGAGGGAGTGGAGAAAGGCTTCCAGCGCGATCAAAATGACAGAGGTGATCATAGAGGATGAGACGGGCGTCCGGGCCATGGGAAAGCCTCAGGGAACCTATCTGACCATGGAGGCCAGAAGTTTAAGCTGGCAGGACGAAGACTATCACAGGGAAGTGTCGGAGGAGCTGGCGGTCCAGCTGAGGCGGATGGTGCGGAACCTCCGGAAAAAGCACGTGCTTCCGGCGAGTGATCCGCTGTATGTACTGGTGGCAGGCCTGGGAAATCCGTCTGTGACCCCGGATGCCCTGGGGCCCCAGGTGCTGGGCAACCTTCGGGTGAATCGGAACGATGCCGGGCAGAAGGATGAGCCGGAGGCCGTCATCAGCGGTATTGTTCCGGGGGTCATGGCCCAGACCGGCATGGAGACAGCGGAGATTATCCGGGGGATTATCTATGAGACGGAGCCGGACCTGATCATCGCCATCGATGCGCTGGCGGCCCGCAGCATCCGCCGCCTGGGCACCACCATACAGCTGACGGATACAGGGATTCAGCCCGGCTCCGGCGTAGGCAATCACCGCCACAGCCTGACGATTGACAGCCTGGGAGTTCCGGTTCTGGCGGTGGGAGTTCCCACAGTGGTAGGGGCCGCCGCTATCGTACACGATACCATTTCCACCATGATCCAGACTCTGGCCAGCCACATGGAGACCAGGGGCATGGGAGATTTCCTGGATCAGCTGCCGCCGGACGACCAGTACCAGCTGATCTGCGAGCTTCTGGAGCCGGAATTCGGGAGCCTCTACGTGACGCCGCCGGATATCGACCAGACGGTTAAGCGTCTGAGCTACACCATTTCCGAGGGAATTCACATGGCATTTTACGAAAATCAGCAAGATGACCAGGATTTTCTCATACCCTAGTAAGAGGAAGCGTGACAGACAGCCGTCTGAATTGCTGCAGGGAAGTTGGTGATGAAATGAGCGGCAGACAATATGGGGTTGACCATGTGCTGAGATGGCTTATGCTTGTGACGATGATGGTCCTTCTTCTGGCCTGGTTCTATAAGGCTCTGACGATAAAAGACGGTCTGATGGGGTTTCTCGGAAAGGCGGACAAGGGAGGGACAGTTGAGGTCGAAGAATATGGCAGCGGGCAGGAGGACGCCCGGGACGGCCTGGGCGGGAACGCGGGAAGTGAAGAGGACGCCCGGGGCGGCCTGGGCGGGAACGCGGGAAGTGAAGAGGATATCCGGGACGGCCTGGGCGGGAACGCAGGCAGAGCGGGAAATA
>CANQRW010000124.1 GCA_947626365.1 uncultured Lachnospiraceae bacterium | reverse complement strand
CCGATCAGGTCGAACTGCTCGAAGGAAACGATCACCTGATGATCTCTCCCGGGATTCTTATACTTGATCTGGACGGATTTCAGCCGCTGGCTGTAGTACCAGCCGCACTCCGCCTCCTCAAACTTTCGGCGGTGCAGGAAGTGCGGAACCTCTTTTCCATCCACCGTCACCCAGTAGGGTCCCTTCTCCCGATGGATCATATCGATATACAGATCCTCCACTGCCGTCTCGTAGCTGCCTTCCTGCTTCATATCCAGGCAGACCCGTTCCCCCACCGTCATGGTGATGAACGTCTTCCGGTACAGCCCCCTCTGATAATCCATGGAAACGCCGTCGTCCTCATAGAGGCAGAACCGGCTGTCCCGGTCCGCCGCGCAGAGAATGCGGATTCCCGCAGCCTGCTGGGTACACAGATTGTCCATCTTATTGATGGCCATGGGGATGATGCCGCCGCTTGGCACAAACAGCGGAATGCTGCTTAATGTCACCGGAATCTCGATAGTCTGTCCGCCGGCATATTTTTCCCTGGTATAGAAATCATAGAAATCCGCCCCTTCCGGCAGATAGACCCGGCGGGTCTTCGCCCCCTTCTCCACCACATTGGCTACCAGAAGGGAATCCCCGAACATGAAATCCACGCCCTCCTCGTAGCAAGCCGGGTCATTCTGGAAAGCGCTGCACATAGGCTCCATGATGGGAAGCCCTGTCTCATGAGCCCTCTCCATCAGAGAATAGAGATAGGGACTCAGCTCATAGCGGAACTCAATGGTCCGCCGTATCTCATCCTTCAGATCGCTGTACATCCAGGGCTCTGTCACCGTGTTGTCGATATTGGTGGAATGGATGGAAAACCTGGGCTGGAAAATACCGTTCTGCACCCACCGAAGGAACAGTTCTCCCTCCGGAGCCGGACCATAGAACCCGCCGATATCGCAGCCCTGGTTGGCCACACCGCTGAGGCCCATGCCCAGGATGGTAGCGATATTATACTTCAGGGACTCCCAGCAGGTCAGGTTGTCTCCCGCCCAGGTCTGGGCGTACCGCTGGATCCCACAGTGCCCGGAGCGGCATACGATATAAGGCCTGGTATTGTCAAAGGTCTCATGAACCGCCTCATCGGTGATATGACACATGATATTGGACATCACCGATTTCAGCTGGCCGATGGTCCCGCCTTTGCCCTCAAAATCACACCGACAGTCCTTATCCACCAGGCTGTCGTACTCACAGTTGTCGTTCCATACCGAGCAGGTCCCGTACTCCAGCACATGCTTCCTCAGCAAAGCCTTCCAGTTTTCCCTGGCTGAGGCTTTGGTATAGTCCACGAATACGCCTTTTCCGCCCCACCAGCTTCCTACGCCTGGTTCGTCGCTGCCGCTGGCCTTCACAAACATGTCCCTGGCCTTCATTTCTTCCAGCATGGGATGGAGCAGAAGCACGCCCGGCTTTACGTTGGGCGTCACCGTAACGCCCCTCTTCTTCATCTGTGCAAAGAAAGCCTTAGGATCCTTAAACCGTTTCTTATTCCAGGTAAACACGCACCGTTTCACGCCCTGGTCCGTCTCCACGGTACAGTAGCCGGAGGACAACTGGAAGCCGTCCACCGGAATCCCTTCTTCCTTCGTGGTGTCGATAAATTCCAGGATGGCGTCGTCGCAGTCCCGCTCCAGCTCCGGATAATACATGGAGGAGCCCAGATAGCCCAGGGCGTACCTGGGCAGAAGCGCCGATTTGCCGGTCAGGTCCGTATATCGCTCCACCACATCCCTCACGGCAGGCCCGGCAATCAGGAACAGATCGATGTCCCCTCCGTCTGTCCGGTAGCGGCTGTGCATTTTCCAGTAGTTGCTCTTCTCCTTCCCCATATCAAAATCGCACTCATAGGTGTTGTGATAGAAATATCCTGCCGCCTTCTTCGTCTTCCGGTTCAGCTTTATGTAGAACGGAATGTGCTTGTAAAGGGAGTCGGTTTCCTTCGGATTATATCCCATGGCATCCTTGGGACTCATATTCATGAACTTCTGGGCCTTATTGAACTCGCCGCTCTTCTCCCCGAAACCGTAGAAACAGTCGTCGGCGGAAATCTCGCTGGTGTGGATCCGGCGGTGATTGGAATCTTCCTGGTAGGCCAGATCCACGATATCCGCGTGAATCTGGGTTCCGTCCTGGTCATAGACGCAGATACGGAAGGGATCCTTCTCCACCACTGCCTTTAAAAGCCGGCCCTGGATCACGGCTTCCTGTTCTCCATCCGTCAGGACAGTATCGGCTGCCGGCACTCTCCGCCGGTAATCCTTCAGGAAATCGTCCAGCCGGTCTTCCCACGCAGTCATGACCAGGCTGTAGGATTCCTCCGCGAAATCACCGTCAAAACCTGCGCGGATCCGAATGATGGAATCCGTAAGAAACAGGATACGGATTTCCACTCCGTCGGTAGCCACGGAATAATAGTTGTCCTTCTGACTGACAGAAAATGCCTTCGTACAAATTTTCATAACGTAATCTTCCTTTCAGGCTGCCTTATCAGCATGGGTTAATTGAATCCGAAGAATTTCTGACTGATCTTATAGCCCGCCTCGGAAATCTTTCTTCCGCCTTTTCCCGGCAGGTTCATGCCCTGACCCAGGAAACCGAAACGGAGACGCAGATACAACATCAGGTCTTTCTTCTTCACATAGTTCCACAGTTCCTTCTTCTTGGCCAGGTTCTCCTCCGTCTCGGAACGAATGGCCAGAATGGACGAGATCACCATCATGATCTCCAGATACCGGACCATATAGTGGCGCAGCTTACGGTTCTGGATTTTCCTCATATCATAGTAGTCCAGCATCAGCTTCGTCACCAGCAGCTGCTGATCGATCCTCCCGATCATGATCTGCTCGTTGACCGACTGGTCCTCCCTGCCGATATAGTACCGGTAGAAATTCACATCCAGATAGTACATGGTGTTCACATGAGGCAGAGGCTGATACACGAAAATATTGTCCACGTAAAATGTGTGCTTGGGCAGTTCCAGGCCGCACTGGCGGAGAAGTTCTGTCCGATAGATCACCGAGTGCATGAGGATGTACTGTCCCAGGATGAATACCTTCACGTCCTTCCAGGTAAACAGCTGATCCTTGGGCAGGGCCGTCCGGTAATTCATGACCTTCTTCCTCTTGGCTCCCTGCTTCTCATAGACAAAATTGCTGATCAGCATGTCCAGAGTCTGATGCCCGTAGACGAAACGGCGCAGCGTCTGAAGCACTGCCTTATAAGCCTCCTGATCCACCCAGTCGTCGCTGTCCACCACCTTAAAATAGATGCCGGTGGCATTGCGCAGGCCGGCGTTCACCGCCTCCCCGTGCCCGCCGTTCTCCTGATGGATAGCACGGCAGATTCCCGGATAATTCCGCTCATACTCATCGGCAATCTCCGCCGTATCATCTTTGGCAGAGCCGTCGTCCACGATCAGGATCTCCACCTCTTCCCCGCCGGGAAGCAGAGACTCAATGCAGTTTCGCATATAAGCCGCCGAGTTATAGCAGGGAATCGCTATTGATAAAAGTTTCACTGTCACGTCCTCCTGTAAGTTATTTGCTGCCAGGCCCGCTCTGTCCTGTCCGCTCCATCCGGGTCTGCAGGCTGCTGCGTTGGCACAACAGCCGCGCCGTTTCACATCCGGCTCTGCCCTCTGCGAACAGTATACCCTTTTATAACGAGACACAGACACAGGCCTGCTGAAATCGTCTCCAATAAAAACGCCGGACCGCTTAAATTATCTTCAATTCCCATATACTGCAGGAGAATGGAAGCTATATTGGCCGCTCCATGCGCTAAATACGCGGCCCACACCCCGCCGCCTGCCTCACAGCACCAGGCCAGAACCAGGCCCACCGCAAAAGCGTAAACCGCCTGCAGCAGATTTCCATGAAAAGCTCCGAACAGAAACGCCGAAACCACCATGGATACTGCCGCGGAATACCGGGTTCGCAGCGCCTGATATCCCAGGCCCCGGAAAATCATCTCCTCCGTGGCCGGAATCAAAAGTCCCGACATGGAAAGCTGCACCCACAGGGGACTGGCGTAGATAATATCCGACACCTCTTCGTAACCTGTCAACAACCTATCAAGTCCGGTTATAACAATCAGGTTATTGAA
>CANQRW010000123.1 GCA_947626365.1 uncultured Lachnospiraceae bacterium | reverse complement strand
AAACAGGAGGACGATATGAACCAGAAAGCAAGTGGAAAGAAAGGAAAGTTCACGAAGGACAGTCTGGTGGTAGGCCTGATGCTGACGCCGGCGGTGGTCTTTCTGTGCGTCTGTTCCGTGTATCCGTTTCTTTGGATTTTCCGGTATGTATGCTCCGATTACAACGGTTTTACCTCCAATTTTACCGGCATGCGCAACATTACCAGGATGTTAGGAGACAAAACCTTCTGGGGAAGCGTAGTACATACCTTTGAGTACGCAGTTTACAAGCTGATCTTTATCATTCCGCTGTCCCTGGTGGTGGCGGTGCTTCTGAATCAGAAGATGAGGGGGACCAACCTTCTGCGGGGCATCTATTTCATGCCCACGATCATCAGTACCTCTATCTCCGGTATGATCTTCATGTTCATCTTCGCCACCAAGAACGGCATCCTGAATGCCCTTCTGAGCAGCATGCATCTGATCAAGCAGCCGGTAGGCTGGCTGACCTCCCAGGGCATGGTCATGGCGGCGGTTACCATCATGGCTATCTGGGGCGGCTTCGGTAACTACATGCTGTATTTTGTCACAGGCATGAGCGGCATCTCCGATGATGTGTATGAATCCGCCAAGATTGACGGGGCCAACGCCGTTCAGACCTTTTTCCAGATTACCCTGCCCATGCTGGCTCCGGTGCTGAAGGTCATCCTGATGCTGGCCATCACCGGCGCCTTCAAGGACTACGAAGCTATCATGGTGCTGTCCGACGGCGGACCCGGCAACCGTTCCATGGTTATGTTCCTGTACATTTACAAGCTGATCTTCGCCAGCGGCTCCGGTCAGAAGCCTCAGATCGGCTACGGCGCCCTGCTGAGCGTGGTGGCGGCTATTATTGTCGGTATTGTGACCGTGGTTTACATGGCCGTGTCCAAGAAGCTGGACGATGTGGTCTAGGAGGTGACGAAGTATGGAAAAAGGACATGCGGTTTATTCAACACAGACAAAGATCCTGCGTTTTATCGTGTGGCTGCTGATGGTTCTTCTGGCGGTGGTCACCATTTTCCCGGTTCTGTATATTGTGTTCGGCTCCTTTAAGGCCAACGCGGAGCTGCTGGTAGGCGGAACCAACATCTTCCCCACCAAGTGGGTGTTCCAGAACTATGTGGATGCCTGGAACCAGGCCAACTTCGCCACCTACACGCTGAACAGTATTTTCCTGGCCCTGGGCGTTATGATCATTTCCCTGATCAACGCAACCATGGCGGGCTATGTGTTCTCCCGCCGGAATTTCCGGGGCAAAGAAGCCATCTACATGCTGTTCGTCATGTTCATGTTCATCAACGTAGGTTCCGTATCCCTGCGGCCGCTGTTTGAGCTGGCGGTTAAGCTGAAGATGAACCAGAGCCTTCTGTCGGTGGTGTTCATCTCCGCCGGCGGCGGACAGGCGACTTACATTTTCTTAAGCCGCGGTTTTGTCAATTCTATCCCCAGGGAGCTGGACGAGGCGGCCAAGATCGACGGCTGCACCTTCTTCCAGATCTATCGGCTGGTGATCCTGCCCCTGTTAAAGCCGGTTATGGCCACCATCGCTCTGCTGTCCTTCCGACAGGGCTGGAACGAGTACATCATGCCGTTGGTATTTACCATGACCAATGACAAGCTGCGTCCCCTTACCGTGGGCGTCAACATGCTGAAGAACGCCGGAGACGGCAGCGCCGCCTGGCACATCATGTTTGCCGGCGCCACCATCGCCATCATCCCCATGCTGATCATCTACTGCCTGTTCAGCAGATACTTCATGAGCGGTATGACTTCCGGCGCTGTGAAGGGCTGATAACTGTAAATATTGTGGAGGCTGTCGCGGAATTGCCGCAGTGAATATTGGATATTCGTTGTACGCTGATTCTGCGGCGGCCTCATTCTGTCTGTTTATGCTGTGGTTCAGGCGACGGAAGCCGCGGTCTGCGGCTCAGGCGACAGAATAGCAATCTGCCGCAGTCTGCGGCTTCCGGATGCGGAAACCGCGATATGTTTCGCGGAGAAAGGATTTAGGGAATGATGAGAGACTGGATATTGAATCGCGATGGATTTATCATGAATTATATGCTGGCCGGACCTGTAGAGACGGATTATGAGACGGATACCAGAGACGCCAATCAGCTGAAGCTGGAGGCAAAACTTCGGGCCGAGATCGTGACGGAGAAGGCCCGGGAGCTTGCCATAGATATCAAAACAGGAGGGAAGGCGCCCTGCGGCAGTCCCTGGACCGTGTATTACAGCTATGGCAACTGCTTTATCGATCGCTCTCAGTTTTACTCTACCCTGAAGCGGGTGAGGCTGTCGGCGGCGGCGGTGCTGTGGGCGCCGGAGGAGATGGAGGTCCGGGCTATGCTGTGGACCTACATGTCCGTGGCGGTATACTGTAACGGACGGCTGGCGGGGGAGCAGAGAAATCCCATCTACAAGCCGATCCACCATAAGGAACTGACGCTTTCGCTGAAAAAGGGGCGAAATCTGATCGTCCTGGACTGCGAGAACCTGGGAGTTCGGGATACCCGGAATATCGTGGGGCTTCAGATTATGGAACGCCGGTCTGAGATCCGGGTGCAGCTGCCGGATGAGGATGCGCAGGAGCGTGTCTGGCAGGCAGAGAATTTCCTGGATCGTCTGAGAATTGAGGACGGGTGCCTGCGGGGTGCGGGGGGACTATCTCCCGGGGAGCTGGATGAGGTCTGGCCGGAGGAAAGCGGAGCGGCCGGAGAGACGGAAGAGGTCCGGCCGGAGAAGAGCGGAGCGGCCGGGGATCCGGAAGAGGTCCGGCCGGAGAGCAGCGAAGCGGCCGTGAAGACAAAAGAGGCTCGGCCGGAGGCGGGACTTTCCGGCAGGGTTCAGATCTGCTTCCCGGCGGACAGTCCCGATTATGACGTGATGCACAGACCGCCGGTCTGGCAGGAGTTTGCGCCGGAGGCAATGCATGGCGAATATCTGGCAGACTCACCGGCTGAATCTTCGGCATGCGCAGATAGATCGAGGGAAGCCCAGACCGTCTGGTCCTTCCCCATACCGAAAGAAGCGGTTCGGGTCCTGGTGCGGGTGGAGACGGATGGCGTAACGCTGACGCGGGCCTTGGAGGCCACGGAGCATCATAAGCCTCTGTATATGCCGGAGGGGATCTCCCGGCAGGAAAATTATGAGCGGATCATGAACCGGATCGCCGATGTGACCTGTTTAAACCGGGGCGTATACGGCTTTGCCATCAGCAATGTTCTGGCAAGGAAATATCTGAACCGGGTAGATCCGAAAGACCGTCAGAGGCTTTTTGACGTGCTGCAGGTCATCGAGGACCGGGTAGACTGCTCCGATTTTCAGCTGTGTGGGTTCCTCCGCTACATGCACTGCTATGAGATGGACGAGGAGCTGCGGGCGCGGACGAAGCAGGTGCTTCTCCATTATCGCTACTGGATGACCATGGAGGGAGCGGACGCCATGTGCTTCTGGAGCGAGAATCATTCGCTGCTGTTTTATGCCTGCGCCATGGACGCCGGAAATTTCTATCCTGATGAGTATTTTGTCCGTGCGAAGATGACGGGAAGGCAGCTTCATGAGTACGGCCGCCGAAAGGTGCTGGACTGGCTGGCGGACGTGGAAGAATACGGGTTCGAGGAGTTTTTGAGCACGGTCTATATGTGCATTACCTTTATGGCCCTTCTGAATCTGGTGGATTTCGCGGAGAAAGAGATTTCCCGCAGGGCGCGGGCCGTCACGGATAAGCTTTTTGAGATGCTCTGCGACCAGACCTTCAAGGGCTGTGTGGTGGCGCCTATGGGAAGGGTTTACCGGGAGGTTCTGTATCCCTTCAGCCAGGGGGCCCAGGCGCTGATGAACCTGGCGGATCCGGCGGCGCCTTATTCCTACGGGGAGGGGTGGCTGGGGGCTCTGCCTACCAGCAGATACCGTCTGCCGGAAGGGCTTGCGGAGCGGATGCGCGGCTGTGTGGAGAAGGTTTATACCTCCGGCAACGCGAAGATCGTCCTGGATAAGCAGGAGGATTATTGCCTTACCTCCGTCAGCTCTCCCAGGGAACCTGGTTTTCAGAGGTGGCCCAATATCCAGAAGGACCCCTCCGTGGACAGGGACACCCACGAATACACCAAATCCCTGAACGAATGTTTCCACGGCACCACCAATTTCGGCCCGGGAGTATTCGGTTATCAGCAGCATATGTGGTACGCGGCTCTGGACGGTGAAGCGGTGATTTTTGCCAATCACCCGGCGTCTTC
>CANQRW010000122.1 GCA_947626365.1 uncultured Lachnospiraceae bacterium | reverse complement strand
CTCGAAGATCATGCAGATCAACATCTAGGCGGGAGGAACATATGGTTACTTTGATCGTATCAATTGTGTCATGCGCGGTATGCGTGCTGCTGTTTCTGTTCTGTTATGTGAAGTCAAAAGGACGGTATGACGATTATCTGGAGTATGTCGATAAAGAAGAATACGGCCTGAAGGACTTCATCCCATTGGGGTTGGCGCTAAATGATCTGGAACTGGGGCAGAGATTTCTGCCCATGCAGGTCAGGACCTCGCTTGCCCAGTATAAAAACCAGGTTTACCAGAAGATTCTGGAGCTGCATGGACCGAGAGACGCGGAATTTTACTCGTATATTCATGGTGGATATCGCCTGGTTGCTGGCATTTTGGCAGGGACGCTTCTGTCAATTGCGGGAGTGATCCTAGTTTTGCAGGGCAGTTCGGAAGGACTGGTTTTAAGTGTGGCAGCTGTGGCCGCATTGTTTGCGGTTCCATTTTTGGTGGACAGCAGTCTCAATGAAAATTTAGCCAGACGAAGACTGGCGATCCAGATGGAGTTTCCGGAATTTGTCAATAAGCTGACGCTTCTTGTAAACGCGGGTATGACCATATCGAAGGCCTGGGAGAAAATAATCAACGAGAATAAGAAGGATCATGTTCTTTATGACGAGATGCGCTATGCGCTGGCGGAAATTAAGGCAGGAAAACCGGAAGGAGTGGCTTATGAAGAGTTTGCCAGAAGATGCCGTGTGAAGGAAGTGACGAAGTTTGTGTCGGTTATCGTTATGAACCTGAAGCGCGGCGGCTCCGAGGTGGTGCCGATACTGAGGCAGCAGGGTAACGAGTGCTGGGAGATGCGGAAGAACGCGGCCAGACAGATGGGAGAGCAGGCCGGTACAAAAATCATGATTCCCATGATGATTATGTTTTTGGGAATCGTGCTGATTGTGGCGACGCCTGCGATACTTAGCATGACCGAGGGAATGTAAGATTGGGTAAGGTAGAAATCACCGAAGAGGTGTTTGATACCCGCCTGCTTTTCAGGCGGAATACGAAGGAAAGGAGGGGAGAATATGGAACTGCTGAAACAGTTTTACGCGGAAGAAGAAGGAATGGGTGTTGTTGAAATCGTTATGATTATCGCAGCTCTGATGTGTATCGCGTTAATATTTAAGAATACGATTACAAAATTTGCTACAAATCTTATGCAAAATGTTTTTAATCAGGATAATGCAGACGCAGGTAAAGTGGGAGAAACGGACTCAGTGTACTAGTGAATCCAGAGATATGATTTTGTTCCCCGCCGGAAAGCGATTCCTCGGCTTCCGGCGGGAGAATAAAAGGAGCGCATGGGAGATGAAAAAAATTAAATTGACAGAGACGGTTCAGAAGCTGAAACAGCGAAAGAACGACGGCTATTACACCATAGAGGCTACCCTTGTGTTCTCCTCTCTGTTTTTTTCGTTAATTCTGATCCTGTTTATGGGTATGGTGCTGTACCAGGAGGTGAATCTCCAGAGTCTCGCGGTGCGGGCTTCGGAGCGTGGTTCCGTGGTGTACAGCTCCCGCGTGTCCGATATGCGGACAGGCGAGAAGACACTGGAGGATTTCAAGTACAGAGACCCCTATCGGAATGTTCCGCTGATCAATATGGCCAGCGACGGAAGCTATCAGAACCTGGTGCAGCAGTATGTCGATCAGTATCTGGGAGAGAATAATGTCCTTGCAGGCGAGCGAGGCAGCGGTTCCGTGACCATCGAGAACTATGTCATCGCCAAGCGGATCAAGGTGAATATACAGAACAGCTATCAAATGCCGGTAGATGCCATCGGAAAAATGTTTGACCATGAGGGACCGTTCGATGTGAACACATCGGCGGTGTCGGCCGTGGTGGATCCGGTGGATTTTGCCAGGAACGTGGATCTGGTAACCGATATTCTAAAGCAGACCAGCATATTTGACAAAGTAGAAGACGCCTATGGCAAGATTCAGGAGGCGCTGGAAAAACTTAGTGATCTCCTGAAGTAAAATTGGAGCATTGAGCCGGAGGTTACCGGAAGAGAAAAGGAGAGCGGTCATGAAATTCTTTGAGAAAAAAGGCAGAAAGGCAGCCATATCGATTTTTTTGACGATCATACTGATACCGTCTTTGCTGCTTTCCGCTGTCCTGATCGACGGCAGCAGAGTCGCAAGCGCCAAGGCGATCGTGCAGGAGGCCAGCGATCTGGCGGTTGTCAGCGCCCTGGCCGATTATAATCTGAAACTGAAGCAGCAGTTCGGCCTTTTTGCTATAAACAAGCCGGAAGATGTTGATAAAATATACAAAGAAAGCCTCAACGCTACTCTTATGGCCTATGGTCTGGACGACGCGGAGTATTCGGAGATGATCTGGGGATTTATGAAGGAGGCGATTACCGGAACCGAATCTCTGGCGGACGCTTCTTTTCTGAACCTGTATGATTTCCAGGTAGATTCCAATGCTACAAAGGCTGAAGCCCTGTACCCTCTCGCCGAGAAGGAAGTATTGAAGACTCAGATGGTGGAACACGCCAAATTCCGCGGAATTTATGTTGTCCTGGACCGGCTGGACATTCTGACCAAGCTGGGTGAAGCCAAGAAACAGGCGGAGGACAATGTAAAGTCAGCGGATGAGATGGAAGAAAAAATGGACATTGATGAGTCCAACGCCTCCGCGGATTCCGCCATTAAAAAGCTGAGGGAAGAGATAGATGGACTGATGAGCGCCGCGCATGATATGGACAGCAAGCTGTCAAGCTATGTTGCCGCGGTCCGTGCCAGGATGGAGGTACTTCGTTATGAAAACACCTATCCGCAAGATGAGAACGGTCTTAACAGCATTACAATAAATAGGGCGGCAGGGTGGCCGGACGCGGAAAATCAATTCTATGAGAGCGGAAAAAAGCTGAAGGAAAAAGCGGAAAATGTTCTGGATTTAGCGGAGAAGGCCAATACGGAAGCGGTCAAGGCCGTAGGCCGTCTGGACGACTTCAAACAGGGAAAAAGTGAGAACGGAAACACGGTTGAGGGAAAGCTGAACTCGGAGGCCCAGAAAAACAGGGAAGCTTACCAGAACTATGTGGACGAAACAAAGACGATCATGGAGGATCGGATCCTGGATTACTATGCCCATGTGTTTGATCCGGAATCGCTGAATCCCAGTTCGCTCTTGTCGGTTCCGGCCAAGATTGAGGAGGCGATCAGTAAAGATATCGATCGGATTGAGCGATTGAAAGAGGAGTTTGAGGCTGCGGCATCGGAAGACGACGGGGAAGATGCGGACAGTGAGGATGAGGGAGGAGAAGGAGAGGAAGAGGAAGAGTTTCAGAACAGCGAATACTATTATTATTACATAGATTCCGATACCGAACGAAGCCAGGACGGCAATTACATGGTGAATATGGTGTATCAGCCGGAGATTCTTGAGAAGATCAGCAGCGGAAGACTTACGCTTGAGAATCTTCAGAACGTATCCTGGAAGAATATCGAGCCAAATTCGGAGCCCGGAAATCAAAATAAGATCAGCGAGGATTTTGCTTCCCAGCAATCCAAGAAAAAAGCCGATGGAAGCGACCATTCCTCTACAGACGGAGAAGCGATAAGGGGAGAAATAGAGGAGGCTGTTTATGCCGTGAGACCGTCGGTATCGTACAAACCTGATTCCGGAAAATCTGCCAAGAATGGTTTTTATAATACGAATGGCGATCTAAGCGGCTCCAAGAGCATCATGAGCCAGGGGAAGGATAATATGCTTCTCCAGCTGGGAGAAACGGTTCGTGATGATGTCCTGAGCCTGTCTTATATGTTCGGAACCTTTAAGACCAGGCTGACCGGCGTGGAAAAATTCACTTCCAGTATGCCCCAAAGCGACAGAAATAAATATATGCCGGCATGGAGATACGAACATCCGGACGGCGAGCTGGATATGCGCTTTGAACCCAAGAAAAAACGGGATACGGTGCTTCGCGGCGAGATCGAGTATCTGATCTACGGAATGCGGACGGACGAAGCCAATGAAGGAGCGGTCTACGCCACGATTTACGCGGAACGAATGGTCAACAATATGATTGCCCTTTACCTTGTGGACAATGTAAACACGGCTTGCCACGCTGCCGCGGCAGTCTCATCCGCGCTGCTTGCGGGAATAGTTCCTGAGCCGGTGTTCTTTTGGATATTCCTGACCGCCTGGTCTGTGGCGGAAACCTTTCTGGATATGGATTACCTGTTGAAGGGCTATCGGATACCGCTTGTTAAGACGACGAATAATGT
>CANQRW010000121.1 GCA_947626365.1 uncultured Lachnospiraceae bacterium | reverse complement strand
TGCCGGACGATCTCCGCCTTTATGGCGTCTACAAGCCGGTCCTTCACAGACCGGTCGCAGAGGATATAGTCGGGCGCTACACAGGTCTGTCCGCAGTTTAAATATTTTCCGAAGACGATGCGTCTCGCCGCCAGCTTCAGGTTCGCCGTGGCGTCCACGATGCAGGGACTCTTACCGCCCAGTTCCAGAACCGCGGGCGTGAGCCTCTTGGCGCAGCGGCGCAGGACTTCCTTGCCGACCGCCTGGCTTCCGGTGAAGAAGACCATGTCAAATTTCTGCTCCAGAAGCTTCGCGTTCTCCTTCCGGCCTCCGGTGACCACCGCCACATATTCGGGCGGGAAGCATTCGGCCGCCAGTTCCGCCACGACCCGGCTCGTGGCCGGCGAATAGGCGCTGGGCTTCAGCACCGCCGTGTTCCCTGCGGCAATGGCGTCGGCCCGGCTTCACACATAAATCCCTCGTAGTCGCTCTTGCCCAGATCTGCCTTAAGCGCGGCGGCGTCCATCAGAACGGGCACCGGGTAGAGCGGATTGGCTTCCCGGGCGGCCGCCTCATCCGATTCGCCTGGCGCCGCGATCCCAGCGGCGGCTGCCAGCTCATGGAGCTTCTTATAGACCGCCTTGCCATAGAGATCCAGCACGATCGGCATCAGCACGGCGTTAGCCAGCCCGTGGGGAATATTATAAGCGCCTCCCAGAGAGTGGGCCACGGCGTGAATATAGCCTACATACGATTTGGAAAATGCCCGGCCGGCCAGAAAAGCGGCGTTCAGCATGCTGCGGCGCGACGCTTCGTCCCCGTCGTTATACGCTTTTCCAGATTGGCAAATATCAGCTTTACGGCGTCAAGCGCATCGGTGACTATGAGAACTCTGCCGATCTTTTGGGCCTGCAGCTTCCCCGGAACTTCGCCGGCGCTCCTTATGATCTCCGGGTCGCGGTAGGGCAGTACCGGGATCGCCAGCCTGAAGCAGAATTGGTAGGCGCGGCAGCCTATTTTAATAAACAGATTCATTTCTATCAATCCTCCTTTATAACTTCAGCACATGGTGTGCTGGAAATGCCTTTTTTTCTCACAGCCTCCTCCTTGGGAATCTCCCGCGCCAGAACGTCGGTATCGTACCCCCGGATAAAGCACCAGACCGCGTAGCTCATATGATCCGACAGATCATTCAGGAAAATATCGGTGAACTCATATAGGCATTCTTTACGGATGACATTTACCACACGGATTATATCCCAATTCAATCACTTCATCCCTCGTCCCCGTATAATAAACTTTGTTCTTGTCGTTCATCTGCTTCACACTTGAACAACTCAGATAATGAAACACCTTCGTATTTTTGTTCAGCACATAATCCGCGCTGTCAAGCGCCGCATTTGTCTTAGCGATTTCTTCTTGTGAGGGCTCTTCCGCAGCAAATTCCATTGTATCCGCGTCCGCATTTCTTTCTGCTGAAAACTGCAGGGACTTCCCATCACTGGTGCAGATAATATCTCCCTGCATGTCTGTGCGGTATAGTTTTACTCCTGCGTCACTAAGCCGACTTAAAGTTTCGCGCGCAGGATGACCGTACGGATTTCCGGCTCCCACGGAGACCACTGCGTACAGCGGTCTGACCGATTGAAGGAATAATTCCGTAGTGGAACTGGCGCCTCCATGATGTCCGACCTTCAGCACATCACTGTCCAGTGTATAGCCCGCGGCTATGATGTCCTCTTCCTCTTCTTTTTCCGCATCACCTGTAAACAGAAACGATGTTTCCCCGTAAACAACTCTGAGAACAATCGAGGTGTTGTTCGGTTCACTGCTATCCATATTGATCGGTCCCAATACCTGAACTTCCGCACTTCCCAACATAAAAACATCACCCGCGGAAGGCACAGTGATTGATAGCCCTTGTTTTTCAAGATAATTTCTGAAACTGCCAAATGCCCTTCCATTCGCACTGGTGACCGGGCAAAATACAGTATCTGCCGCGGCATAATTCAATGCGCCCGCAAGTCCTCCTACATGGTCTTCCTCAGCATGGGTACAGACAATATATCTCAGGTGGTTCAGAGAACGGTAACGGAGATAAGAATAGATCAGGTCGGAATCTGCAGCATTACCGCCATCTATCAGCATAGCTTCCCCATCACAGAGAACAAGTGCGGCATCTGCCTGGCCCACATCAATAAAATGCGCTTCAAAATAAGATTCCTGTTCGGAAGAGCTTTCGGTCCGTTTCATCTCATTTTCCGCAGAAACCTTTTGCTCTGCTGATGTTTCATTCTTATCTTTCGAGAATAGGGAGGCTTTTTCTGTCACCGCCTCAAACTCCTGCCCCGCGCTATAATCCCCAACCGCAAAATCTCCGCAACTTTTGCAGCCGGCCAGACAAACCATCATAGCCGCAGTCAGCAGAATACAGCCCTCTTTCCAAGACATCCTCTTTCGTCCAATCAGCATTCTTTTATCCATAGCGTATCTATTTTCCATATGAAATAATTTTTACGGATATCGTTCCTATTATCCGGACAGCGCCCTGTCGCCGACAGGCATAGTTCTCATAGTGATGCCGCCGACATAATTTTTCAAAGTACCGATACCGGACAGTACCAGGAATTCCTGCTGTATGGAATCAGTTCATCGCTCATGCACAGTATAAGCCCCGGCTGGATATCCATGGGAAATTTCCGCAGGACGCTGAAATTCCTGTCCGCGCACGCCGGCTCTTTCCCCTTCTTAATTTCCATCGGGTACAGCTTATCCCCTTCGATCATGAGCAGGTCGATCTCCTTCTTGTCGATATCGCGGTAATAATACAAATCTGCAGAGCGCCCTGCGTTATAACAGCTTTTCACGATCTCCGTCACCACATAGGTCTCAAAAAAAGCGCCGTCCATCGCTCCTTTCTCCAATATGTCCGCACTGGGCCACCGGCAGAGATATGCGGCGAGTCCGGTATCCATAAAATACATCTTCGGCGTCTTTACAAGTCGCTTTGTAATGTTAGAGGCATACGGACGCAGAATATAGATCACGCCCGAGCGCTCCAGAATGGATACCCAGGATTTCACTGTCGGAGCAGAAACTCCGACGGCGCCCGCAATCTCGTCATACCGCAGCTCCTGCGCAGTCCTGGCTGCCATGCAGACGAGAAAATCGTAAAACGCGCCCAGCTTTCCTACCTGGGCCAAATCCTTGATATCGCGCTCCATATAAGTATTCACATAATCCATGTAATACCGGTCCCGACTGAGATCCGTAGAACGCAGCCTGGGCATCCCTCCGCGGAAGATATCCTCATAGACGTGGTGTATGTCTTTGGGTACACAATATTTCATCCGCTCCCGCAGCGAAGCAAGATTCGGATGAAATATCCCCGCAGGGCGTCCCTCGATCTCCGCCGCGGACAGACCGGACATATCAAAGACAGCCACACGGCCTGCCAGCGACTCGGAAACTCCCTGCATCATGCGGAACTTCTGCGAACCGGTCAGCCAGTACATCCCGCTGTTGTCCTCTCCGTCAAGCGCCCGCCGGTCAACGATCTTTTTTATTTCCAGCAAAATGGACGGAACCCGCTGGAACTCGTCGATCAGGAGCGGATACCCATAGGTCTCGAAAAACAGCGCGGGATCCGTCTCCGCAAGCCGTCTGGCGTTGCCGTCGTCCAAAGTGACATAGCGCCGCTCCGGCTCCCGGATGTGGCTGAGCATGGTTGATTTGCCCACCTGCCGCTGTCCACAGACCATCACAACCGGGTAATAGCGGGAAGCTTCCCGTACCTGCTCCTCCAAATGGCGTTTTATATACATCCGGATCCCTCCTTTCGAGAATTCTAAAGTCACATTTTATTATACTCGCATTATTACCAGGATACAAGTATTTTATCAATCTTTTATTCACCGAGGCAGACACTGTTCCTGGATTCTATTATAGGCTATGACTTCAGCTTGCTTAGCGAGTACTCTGCTTAGCAGTCTTACACTCCTCAAATGATATCATCCGAAAGCTCAGTCTGGTTACCCCGCAGCGATCATTTTCTGCGCGAATCCCCATTCATATTCATGTGTTTCCTACGCAAATCCCCGTTCATCTATTATCTGCAAATTATCAACCATACGCAAAACCAGCAGGAAACCATGACGCTTAACAGGCATATCTGCTGATATCCAATGAAGCAGATCTGACAATGCCATTAATCATAAAATCGAGTAGGGCGGATTTTCTCCGCCCTCTCACACCACCAGTACGTGCCGTTCGGCATACGGCGGTTCAACTTAA
>CANQRW010000120.1 GCA_947626365.1 uncultured Lachnospiraceae bacterium | reverse complement strand
GTGGCGGAAACCTTTCTGGATATGGATTACCTGTTGAAGGGCTATCGGATACCGCTTGTTAAGACGACGAATAATGTGCTGCTGGGAGATATTCCGACGGGAACGGGCCTGATTGACAATTATGGCGAGCCGGACGATTTCCTGAATAATGGTCTTTTTGTCAGCTATGAGGATTACCTTCTGATCATGCTTCTCCTGGCCGGAGACGAGAAACGGATCATGCGTTCTGCGGATCTGATCGAGATGAATATGAATAAGAATAAAGACAAGAACAAACAGGAAAATTTCGCCATGGCGAAGGCTTTTACCTATATAAAGGCGGATACCAGCGTATCGCTGCGGTATCTGTTCGGGGAGGTCATGCCGTTCTCGTCCAGCTATGAGGAAAAAGGCTACAGCGGACGGCTGAAGTTTTCCAGCTCCATCTATATGGGATATTAAGGAGAGGAACCATGAGAACACGGAAGAAGAGAAAAGGTTCGATCACGATAGAGGCCGCGATTACATACCCGCTGTTTCTGATGGTCCTGGTTACTTTTCTCTATATCATGAGGATTGTGTACACATATGGATTGATTCAGCACGCGGTATCTCAGACAGCCAAGGAACTGTCCATGTATACTTACATCTACCAGGTATCCGGCCTGGGGGATCTGAACAATCAGGTGAGACAGGCCACCGGAGACCGGACAGCCCAGTTTAATTCCGATGTTGATGAAGTGGTAAAGCTGTACGATAAGTTCATGGCGGGAGATGTAAACGGTGTCGCGTCCTGGAGCTACGGAGGAACGACTAACCCCAAGGATATCCTGAAGAATATCGGATCTGCCCTGGTAGGAGAAGCGACAGGCGAAGCGAATCGGCAGCTTCTCAAGCTGGTGGCGAAGCCTCTGATGGAGGGTTATATCGGCGCTGATTCCAAGGGAAATTCCGCGGATGAGCGTTTGAAGGCTCTGCGGGTCGTGGGAGGCATGGACGGGCTGAATCTGGATGGCTCCAGTCTTTTCGCGGATGGGAAAACCATCGATCTGGTGGTGTGTTACGCCATCGATCCCATTTTTCCTATTGATATCATGCCAAGCCTGACTTTGGCGAATCGGGCGTATGTCAGGGGATTAAGCGGAGAAACCATCTTTCAGCCTTCTTCCGGCGGTGATTCCGGGGACGAGGAGAAGGAGAAAAGCGTCTGGGATATGAGAAACACGCTGGAGCGGGGAAAGGCGATCCAGGAGCAGGACGGAACCAGAACTCTGCCGGATCATTTTCCAACCTACTCCGCGTTTGATTCGTCGTCAGGAACCGCCACGGCCACGGTTTCCATTGATCTCAGGGCAAAGAGTTATCAAAGCGCCAGCGGGATAAAGGGCGCGATTGAGAAGAAGTGCCGGGATATTGTCAATTATCAGACGTTTACTTCTGAAGATGTAACGGTAAACGCGGAGGATATTAAGCATAGGAGGCTGGTCGTCTATATCCCATCCTCTACAGAGGAACGCCAGATCGACACGTCGGAGTTTAACCGCGCCCTGGAGGATGTGAAGCGGCGCTACCCGGAGATTGAGATTGTGGCGAAAGAAATCGATTAGGCAGGATCATTATGGGATTTTTTACAATAGCCGTGCTTGCGGCCACAGCGCTGCTGAATGGGATGGAGACGGTGTATTCAGCGGATTACCTGAGAAAGGAAGAAAAGCCTTTTTACCGGGTTTGGCTTTGCAGGAAACTGTATCTGTGGGCGTTTCTGTGGCTCCTCGTTCATCTGTGTGCGGGAGCGGCGTCTGAACGCGGATTGTACCTGCTGCGGCTCGCGGATATGGTATATACCTATCTTTTGCTGGCGGCAGTGGATATCAAAAGAAGGATTGTTCCGGATGCTATTCTGATCTGTTTTCTGGCGGGACAGCTTCTGTGGGGCGGACTGATGTATCTGCCGGATGAATTGATCCGGACGATGGTGACGGGAGCGGTATTCTTTGCTGTGGTCATGCTGTTTACCTGGATGTCCAGAGGGAAAATGGGAATGGGGGACGCGGCGCTTCTGGGAATTACGGCTCTGACCGCGGGCTGGGCTTACGTGGTTCAGATCCTGGTGATTGGACTCATGCTTGCGTTTCTCTACGGGATAGGGCTTTTGCTGTTCCGCAGGATTTCTATGAAAACGGAGATTCCGTTTGTGCCGTTCCTCGCGGCTGCCATGGTGATGCATTCGATATATATTGTCCGTTAGGACGTGTATAATAAACAGAGATATGGAGGTCAGGGTTATGGATCAAGGATTGAAGATATCGTATGAAACGATTGGCGCGTCGAGCTACCTGACGGTTGCGCTCTCACCGGAAACGGGGCTGATCGGCTATCAACTGGAGATGCTGGCGGCCAACGAGATCAGCAATGTTCTTTCCGTTTCCAAGCGTATGCTGAACGGTGAAATGCTGGCGTATTATAATATTACGTCCCGTGTTCCGCTGTCGCAGATACTGAACCGGAGAAAGCTGAAGAGGGAAGAGTTTATCAGGGTGATAAAGGGGGCTGTCTCGGCTTCCAGAGATGCCAGGGAATACCAGCTGCCCACCACCGGATTTGTGATGGAACCGGATTATATATTTGTAGATCCTGCTTCCTGCAAGCCGGGCTTTTTGTTCCTGCCGGTCAGCAGAACAGGGGAGAAAGGGCTTCGGGAACTGATCCTGGATCTGATCATGCAGGGCAGGATAGAGATGTCCGGCGACAATTTTGTCCAGGTCCTGCTGGAGACGGTCAACCGGGATCCCCTGTCCCTGGATGCGCTGGAAAAATGCCTGGAAAGCTTTGCGGGCCAGGGGGTAGGATTCCAGGGGCAGGGAATCTCCCCATCTCAGACAGGTCCCAATGTAATTCCTCAGAATATGTCTTCCTACGGCGGGATATCCGGGGCGCCGGACAGAGGTGTGCCTGCCCCCGCGGCGCCGGGCGGCTACATGGCCGATGGGGCTGGTGCTTCCGGAAGGAATCCCGTCCCGGCTATTCCGGTAGCTCCGGCCGATCCGGGAGGCCCGGTCATTCCGGCGGATAGGGTCATTTCGGAAGAACCGTCTTATAAAACGGCTTCCCAGTCTGTGATGCGGGAGGAACCTCCGGCGCCTCCTGTGCCGGGGAAAAAGCCGGAAAAGAAGGCAGGAAGGAAATCAGAGGACAGGGCGGCTGCCAAAGATGCCAAAAAGGCGAAGAAACAGGCCGCGAAGGAGGAAAAAGAAGCCGCGAAGCGGCGGGACGACGGTTTGGAGGAAGAGAACGGCTTTGACCCGGAGAAGGCAAAGAAGATGTTTTTGCTGCCGCAGGCGGCAGTGATGGTGCTGCTGGCGACTGGGGTGTCGTTTGGCTTTTTTACGGATGAAAAAGGCGCTCTGGTGATCAATAATATTCTGGCTGTCGTTCTGGTGGTTGTGGTATTTGAGGTCATTTTGTATCGGGAGGCGTATGTAAACAGCAAGAAGCCTAAGAGCGGAAAGAAGAATGCGAAGCCGGATAAGGGAGCTTCCTCAAGATCACTGCCGGGGCAGAGGCCTTCCAGACCTTCTCAGGGCGTACCGTCAGTTCCGGGGACGGCTGAGAGGCCGAAACCGCAGGCGGCTTCCCGGCAGGCAGCGGCGCAGGCCCAGTATCAGCAGCCAGCGTCCCAGTCGCAGTACCAGCAGGCTTCGTCTCAGGTTCAGCGCCAGCAGGCCTCGTCCCAGGTTCAACGCCAGCCGGCAATGCCGCAGGCCCAGTACCAGCAGGTTTCGTCTCAGCCGCAGTATCAGCCGGCAGCGCCGCAGGCCCAGTATCAGCAGCCGGCAGCACAGCCGCAGTATCAACAACAGGCAGCGCAGCCGCAGTACCAACAGTCAATATCCCAGCCGTCCCTTCAGCAGGCGTCTCCGCAGGCATATCAGTATGGAGCGCCAGCATCCGCTTCATTTACCGGACAGGCATCCGATGCTATGGATACGGATTTTGATACGTCAACGGAATTATACGAAGGAAATATGGGCGGTTTGTCTGCTTATCTGGAATACTATGAAAATGGGGTTATGACCCGTGTACCTTTAGAAAAGCCAAGTCTTCTGGTAGGGCATCTGAAGGGACAGGTGGATTTTGCGTTATCGAATCCTAAGGTAAGCAAGGTCCATGCGGAATTCATAAATCAAAACGGTCAGATTTTTGTAAAGGATATTAATTCCAAGAACGGAACCTACGTAAACGGAGGACCCCGCATCGGGAGCAATGTTCCCTATCCTCTTCATAACAACGACAGGATCAGTCTGGCAAACAGCGAATTTGTGCTTCGGTGTTCGTCATAA
>CANQRW010000119.1 GCA_947626365.1 uncultured Lachnospiraceae bacterium | reverse complement strand
GGGTTCGTCGGCAACTACGCCCCTCGTGGACTTTCACCACAGACTGACGGCATGCCCGCCATACTACAAAAAGAGCGTCACTGGCGCTCTTTTTGCATACTGACGTAATAAAAAGCGCCGGAAGCCTTGATTTGCCGGCTTCCGGCGCCATTTAACAGGTTATGATAAGTTATGTCAACTACACCTGATTTCGGGCTTACATTCCCATCTGCTTCGCGAACTTTCGCCAGGAATCATTGAAAAATGGGCATTTTTCGGCATCTCCGGTCAGTTTACGTACAGTTTTTATCCTCATTGCTCCTAGAATATTATTTCAATCTTATCTTAAGGATAATGGTATCCATCTGCTTTACCGCACGCATAACCGCGTTCTTATATACCATCTGTTTTCCCTTAGCTGGAAGATTTCCAACCTTACTCTCCGTAAGCTTACGGAATGCACCAATTGTTTTTATTCCACATGAAGTCAAGTAAGACATAACCGGTTCATTAAAATCGGATATGTACTTTTTCAATTCACGAATAGGCATATCATCAATCGCCAATTCTCCCATCTCTAGTTCTTCTGAAGATGCAGATGTATCATCCTCAGTTGCAACAGTTGAAATTACCGACTTTTCTTTTTTTCCAGTTTCAGAAAATACTTCTCTCGCTGTTCCAACCACTGTTTCAGTTACTATAGTCGAGGTGCCCACCGACTGCGCATTTGCCGACTTAATCCATTAAGTGCTTTACTGTTTGATGTATTCCTTTTAAGATAAGCCGTGGTATCTCTCCGGCCAGATTATTATAAAGCTCCTCTGGATTTGCGTCGGCAAGCGGCTTCTCTGACGGAACAGGTATAAGCAGGAGCATTATTCACCCTCCAGTTTTTCAAATTCATCGAGATTCAATTCCCGCTTCAATTCTTCCTCGGTCGGCATATAGGGCATATACTTGGCCGCATAAATCTGTGTGTTGTTCTCCGGCAGAGTCAGCTTCATCAATGTATTGCTTTTTTGAGCGCATAAAAGAATTCCTACCGGAGGGTTATCGCCTTCGTTCATCATATATCTTGTATAATAATTGACATACATCTGCATCTGACCGATATCCTGATGGGTCAGGTCGCCTGTTTTCAGATCAATCAGCACAAAGCATTTCAGTATATAATTGTAAAAGACAAGATCGATATAAAAATGTCTGCCGTCTATATTGAAATGCTTCTGCCTGGCAACAAAAGAAAAACCTCGTCCCAATTCCAACAGGAATTTCTGCAAATGATCGATGAGTGCCTGTTCCAGAGTGGACTCGTAATAATGCTCATTTGCCGGCAGGTCAAGAAATTCCAGCACATAAGGGTCTTTGATGATCCGTTCATATTCCGGTTTTGGCTCCGTGGTCTGTATTTCGGCAGCAACGCTCTCTTTATCTCTGCTTGCAAGGATGCGCTGATAAAACATCGTGTTGATCTGCCGTTCAAGCTGCCTTACACTCCAACCGGATTTTACCGCTTCCTGCGTGTAAAACATTCGCTCTTTTTCATTTGCCACCCGCATCAAGAGCCGATAATGCGACCAACTCAATTCAGGACACACTGTGTCACGAATTGAAAAAGTAAGATAGAATCGCCGCATATTGCGCAGATTGCTCTCATCAAATCCTTTTCCAAATTCTTTTGTCAAACGATCGGAGATATACTTCAAAACCTTCTTCCCATATGCTGCCCGCTCGTTCTCCCCGCAAACTTCATAGATTACTTTTCCTATATTCCAATACGCAGTCACCATTGCAGTGTTGACAGCCGAATATACCTGCCGCTGCGCATCGATGACATAACCCCGTATAGAAATATACGCGTTCTCCGTTTGCGGATCTTCCGGCAAATTTTCTTTTTTTATCATTTCACTCATAAAAACATCCTTTCAATTCGCTCCACACTGCGGAGTGTTTTTGCCGCTCTTTAGGATTTCCAGGTTTTCCTTCTATTCGCGCAAACGTGTGTAAAGCTCAAATTACTTCTTGGGCTGCTGCTCCTTCCATGCAGCATTTCATTCAAAGTATCGGATTGCCTCCAACTACTAATAATGTTATCACTAAAAAGTGATTCATTCAAGAGTTCGTGGATGGATTTCAGCGCAACGGATTTTGGCTGACAAAAATTGTATCGGTCTCCCGTTAACAGGCCAAGCGAAGAATGGCGCGATATTGTACGTAAGATTTTATGTACAATTCTACGTACAGTTTTCAAATAAAGGGACGATATTTTACGATAAGTTACGATACTTCCCCGATGCAGCAACACAAACGGAGCGTCACTGGCGCTCCGTTTGCATACTGACGTAAATAGTGCCGGAAGCCTTGATTTTACCGGCTTCCGGCGCCATTTAACAGGTTATGATAAGTTATGTCAACTACACCTGATTTCGGGCTTACATTCCCATCTGCTTGGCGACTTCTTCAGCGAAGTTCTCGGACTTCTTCTCCATGCCCTCGCCGGTCTCAAAGCGCAGGAAATTCTTCACTTTGATCTTGGCGCCGTTGGCCTTGGCAACCTCAGCCACATACTGGCTGACGCTCTGCTTGCCGTCTTCCGCCTTCACGTAGGTCTGATCCATCAGGCAGATCTCTTTCATCTCCTTATTGATACGGCCCATGATCATGCCCTGAATCACCTTCTCAGGCTTGGAAGCTTCCTTGGGATCGTTCTGGATCTGCGCCATCAGGATCTGCTTCTCATGCTCGATAAACTCCTCGCTGACCGCGCTTCTGTCGGTGTACATGGGCTTCAAAGCCGCCGCCTGCATGGCAATATTCTTGGCCATCTCCTTTACCGCGTCATTGACCACATCGGTCTCCACATCCACCAGAACACCGATCTTGCCGCCGCCATGAATGTAGGAAACGATAACGCCTGCCGGCTCCTCAATCCTCTGGAAACGGCGGATATCCAACTTCTCACCGATGATGGAAATCTGGGTCGCCAGGGCATCGCGGACTGTCATGGACGGATCCTTGGCCCAGGTCTCTGCCATAAACGCCTCCACATCCGCCGCGTCGGAAGCCAGAGCCTGAGCCGCCACATCTGCCGCATAGGTGGTGAACTTCTCATTCTTTGCCACGAAATCGGTCTCCGCGTTCACTTCCACAATAACTGCCTTTTTGCCGTCGTCAGACAGCGCGGTGGTTACCACGCCCTCAGCCGCGATACGGTTGGCCTTCTTGTCAATGCCTGCCAGACCTTTCTCTCTCAGGAACTCTACTGCTTTATCCATGTCGCCGTCGGTAGCGGTCAGGGCCTTCTTACAGTCCATCATACCGGCGCCGGTCATCTCTCTCAACTCTTTTACCATTGCTGCTGTTACTGCCATGTTATTCTTCCTCCATTCCATTCAAACCAGTGATTACTCTTCTGCGGGAGCCTCAGCATATGCTTCCGCCTCTGCCGCCTCGTCATATACATCCGCAGCCTCGCCCTGGTTAGCCTCAACCACGGCGTCAGCCATCTTGGAAACGATCAGCTTCACGGCACGGATCGCGTCGTCATTGCCGGGGATTACATAGTCCAGCTCTTCCGGATCGCAGTTGGTATCGCAGATTCCGATCAGCGGGATGCCCAGAGCATGGGCTTCCTGAACGCAGATTCTCTCCTTCTTCGGGTCAACGATAAAGATGGCATCGGGAAGTCTCTTCATCTCCTTGATGCCGCCCAGGTTCTTCTCCAACTTCTCCCACTCCTTCTTGATCTGGATGACTTCCTTCTTGGGCAGTACATCGAAAGTCCCGTCCTCAGACATCACTTCGATGGCTTTCAGTCTTGCGATACGGGACTGAATGGTCTTAAAGTTGGTCAGCATGCCGCCCAGCCATCTCTCGTTCACATAGAACATACCGCAGCGCTCCGCCTCGGTCTTGATGGCGTCCTGAGCCTGCTTCTTGGTTCCCACGAACAGAATGGTGCCGCCGTTGGCCGCAATCTCGGAAACGGCATTGTAAGCTTCGTCTACCTTGCCCACAGACTTCTGCAGGTCAATGATGTAGATGCCGTTGCGCTCTGTGTAAATGTAGGGCGCCATCTTGGGGTTCCATCTTCTGGTCTGGTGTCCGAAATGGACGCCTGCTTCCAACAGCTGCTTCATTGAAATAACACTCATGATACTACCTCCGTTTGGTTTTTCTTCCGCCCGCTTCTTGTGTTCCCTCCGGGACCTGCCATGGCAGGCACCGCCTTTGGAATCAGCAGACGTGTTTGATTGTCAACTCACATAATATATCATGAAAATCCATTTTCTGCAAGGAGTTTTTTTGAAAACACCGGCTGCTGAAAACACCGGCTGCCTGTAGCGTGCCTAATCGGATTCGCAACAACTGCAGAACACATCGTACCACTCCAGACACGCTTCATGCCATGCCTGCCATGCAGCCGCATATTCCTGCTTTAGCCGGAGACCCGTCTTCCGTCGTAGTACTAGGTTTTTTCCGTCGATCTCATTCTTAAATTCATTTACAGATCACTTATGCCCCC
>CANQRW010000118.1 GCA_947626365.1 uncultured Lachnospiraceae bacterium | reverse complement strand
AAATGTGGATAACATTATTTAAATAAAAAAGACTTGATCTAATTGCGGTGTGGTTGATTTTATTCTTCAGCGCTGATCCTAAACTATTTGTCTTGCTATTTTCTTTCGATTTTCGTATAATATTTTCATAAAGCTTCCCGGGATTCGTACTTGGAGAGAACGAGAGAGGAGGCTTTATATGAATGAAGAGGCAGGCGGCCTGATTTCGTCTCGTGAGCAGAGACTTCGCGAGGCACGCCGGATGAACCTGTTAAGCGATGCTTTCATGTCGGTGGCATTGAATGATATACCGGCCTGTCAGCATGTTCTTAGGATTCTGATGAACCGACCAAAGCTGGTGGTAAAAGAAGTCCGAACCCAGTATCGGGTGTCTAAGATTGCTTCTCACGACGCGGTTCTTGACGTCCTGGCGGAAGATGAGGATGGCGTGCTGTATAGCGTGGAGATTCAGCGTCCCAAGACTCTTGATCATGCCAGGAGGACCCGGTTTTACGGAGCTATGATCGACAGCGAGTTTCTGGTGAAAGGTGCAGGTTATGAAAGAATGCCCGAGACGTACATAATCTATGTCAGCGAGAAAGATATCTGGCATATGGGGGCAGCTGTATATCATGTGAAGAAGCTGCTGTCTGTGGATGAGCCTGGCCGGGAACAAGAGTGGTCCGAGTGGAGCGGCATCCCCTATGATGACGGAATCCATGTGATATATGTGAACGCGGCGGTGGATGATGGTTCCGAGACTGCGAAACTGATGAGATACTTTAGGACGGCAGACCCTGGGGATATGAGCCAGGGAGAACTGTCAAGGCGGATACATTTTTTGAAGGAAGAAGAAGGAGGGGAAGAGATTATGTGTGAGATTTCGGAGAAATGGTGGAGAGAAGGACGTCGTGAGGGATGGCAGGAAGGACGTCAGGAGGGACATCGAGAAGGACGTCAGGAAGGCGAGGAGTCAAAAGCCTATCAGATATCGCTTAATCTGTTTCGTATGGGAATGCCGGTGGAGAAGATCGCCGAGGCGGTACAGATGAATGTTGCTGTGGTACGGCAGTGGCTTGGCGCAGTGGCTGCGCAGCAGTAATAAGGAGTGATTTTTAGAGAAGGGCGTATAGTTCAGCAGGATTTTGCCGGGCATATGCCCTTTTTTGATTACATCAGTATGCAAAAATGCGCCAGTGACACGTTTTTTGTATTTAGGTAACTTTGCACAGGCCCTATTCTAAACTATTTGTCTTGCTATTTTCTTTCGATTTGCGTATAATAATTTTCATAAAGCTTCCCGGGATTCGTACTTGGAGAGAACGAGAGAGGAGGCTTTATATGAATGAAAAGGCAGGCAGCCTGATTTCGTCCCGTGAGCAGAGACTTCGTGAGGCACGCCGGATGAACCTGTTAAGCGATGCTTTCATGTCGGTGGCATTGAATGATATCCCGGCCTGTCAGCATGTTCTTAGGATTCTGATGAACCGACCAAAGCTGGTGGTAAAAGAAGTCCGAACCCAGTATCGGGTGTCTAAGATTGCTTCTCACGACGCGGTTCTTGACGTCCTGGCGGAAGATGAGGATGGCGTGCTGTATAGCGTGGAGATTCAGCGTCCCAAGACTCTTGATCATGCCAGGAGGACCCGGTTTTACGGAGCTATGATCGACAGCGAGTTTCTGGTGAAAGGTGCAGGTTATGAAAGAATGCCCGAGACGTACATAATCTATGTCAGCGAGAAAGATATCTGGCATATGGGGGCAGCTGTATATCATGTGAAGAAGCTGCTGTCTGTGGATGAGCCTGGCCGGGAACAAGAGTGGTCCGAGTGGAGCGGCATCCCCTATGATGACGGAATCCATGTGATATATGTGAACGCGGCGGTGGATGATGGTTCCGAGACTGCGAAACTGATGAGATACTTTAGGACGGCAGACCCTGGGGATATGAGCCAGGGAGAACTGTCAAGGCGGATACATTTTTTGAAGGAAGAAGAAGGAGGGGAAGAGATTATGTGTGAGATTTCGGAGAAATGGTGGAGAGAAGGACGTCGTGAGGGATGGCAGGAAGGACGTCAGGAGGGACATCAGGAAGGCGAGGAGTCAAAAGCTCATCAGATATCGCTTAATCTGTTCCGTATGGGAATGCCGGTGGAGAAGATCGCTGAGGCAGTACAGATGAATATCGCTGTGGTACGGCAGTGGCTCAGTGCGGCGGCTGCGCAGCAGTAAAGTCCGGAGGCGGCGAAAGATTTTCGCCGTGGGAAGGGCAGACTTGATGAGATGTGATTCATGGTATAACTGAGAGATTATTCGGAGGGGACTGTGCGTCCGGCGGGAATTTGGCCGGGAATGCAGTCCCCTTTTTGCGCTTTTCCGCCGTGTCTGTGATCGTATTACGTCAGTATGCAAAAACGCAGCAGTGATGCTCTTTCTGTATTACGTCAGTATGCAAAAACGCAGCAGTGATGCTCATTTTGCATTACGTCAGTATGCAAAAAATGCGCCAGCGACGCGTTTTTTGCATTGTCCGGATTTGGTGCATATGATATCCCCGCAGCCTGTGATAAAATGATAGCAGCGAATGAGATACTTCAGGAGGAAACAGGTTGTGACATCTCTAAACCTTGCTGAGATAGAGGATAAGTGGAATGCCTGTGAAAACTTGTTTGATTTGGCAGCGTGCTGCTATGATGTCATATCCGGAGCAGTCCCTCAGGAGGCGGTTTTTCTTGCTTCTTATATAGATGCCGGCGAGGGACCGGGCACGGCGAATCCCAATTTTTCACTTCTTGACCGCGTACAGGGAGAAGTCTTTTCCCTGCTTTCCGGTGTATATTATCTTGAACGGGAATTGAAATCAGAGGTTTGGGGACAGATAAAGAATACTGTTGAAAGGCTTAAGCCTTTTGGCGCCAGTGAACTGGAAAATCAGGCATGCGTATTCCTGGAAGTTTTGCTGGTGATTGACAGGATCGTATATGGCCGCCTGAAGGACGTAACGACATACCGGAGCGATACGCCCCTGAATGATGAGAAGAAGGCAGATTGTCTGGTGTATCTGAAGCGTCCTTATGCGCTTTTGGATGAGATGCAGGAAGCTTACCGTTATCGGACTCCGGTGAAGGCCGAGGATCTGTCCGGCCGCCTGAAGGCGATTTTATTTGTCCGGAAATCGGATTGGTTTGAGAAATCCGATTATCCGCTGGTACGGCCGCTGCGCATACATGAAGGGCGAAGCGCGCTCCGGAAACGCCTGGAGAAGGAGAAGAAGCTGCGGATTGTCCTTATTCCGGGGGTGGTTCCGGCTGACTGGAAGACGGACAGGAAAGGGTGCCCGGGGCGAATGTTCAGAATCAGTTATGAGGAGAGGTCAGCCGAAGACGATATGCGGTACTGCCAATGGCTCCGTTGGGCAGTCAGAAGCAGGGCGCATTTCGTATTATTTCCGGAGGGATCTGTGAGCAGACGGGCACTGGACAATATCAGAGAATGGCTGCGCGATCACCGCAGGGAACCGTGGATAAGAGACTCTTCGCTGATTGCTGTTTTTGCCGGTTCCACCTGGGAAGAAGATGACAATAATGTGATGCATATCCTGGACAGCACAGGAGAGGAGCTGGGCGTATACTATAAATATTCTCCCTTTGTAAAATGGGCGGAAGGGGAAGGAGCCGGATATGAGGCGTGTGAGTATCTGACTGCTCCCGGAAGGAAATGCACATTGCTGGATGTGGAGATGGTCGGCAGGATCCTGCCTTCTATCTGCAGGGATGTGATTGATGGAAATTACACGGAACAGCTGGTCAAAATCTTTGAACCGTTTCTGGTTATGACGGCAGCCTGCAGCAGTTCTACCAACTCCTTTCACAGGCATTTTGCGCGATATGCGGAGAACAGTTATGCGACGTCTGTGCTGTGCAACGCCTGCGCGGCTGCCCGGGAATCTCTGAATCTGTGCGTGACTCCGAGAAAGAGAAAAACGGAAATGGTACATGGTATCAGCCGCATAAAGCAGTGCGGGAAGGCGGAAAATACCTGCAGGAATTCCTGCTGTATCCTGTTGGATTTAAACTATGATTACAGGAATGCGCTTAACAGGAAGAACGGCGGTCCGCTCAGGCGTTTTACAAGAAGAACGGCGGTCCGCTCAGACGTTTTATAAGAAGAACGGCTGTGCAGGGATTGTCATTAGGGCGATAAAATGATACAATAACGAGGAAAGTGATGACGACGTTTGCGGCAGTCGGCATTTGACGGGTATTCCCATCGAGACGGAAGCCAAGATGCTGCAAGGGTGTTGTGAATGGAGGTGTAATGTTGATGAAGAAACAGAAATTGTCGGATCTGTGCAGTTATCTTTACGGGCTGGTGGAATCCCGGACGGCGTTTCCGGAAGAGATAGTTTCTGAGTTTATTCACAGCGTTGCCAGGATGAGCCGGAAGTCTTCGAAGACGAAGGATTATGATTTTTATGAATTGGCTGATAAATGCCGGAAATATAAAGATTACTCAAACTTCCCATATTAAAAATGGGGCTCGCACCTTGAAAAACCAATAACTTTAGCCCATAAAATAGCGTCAGGC
>CANQRW010000117.1 GCA_947626365.1 uncultured Lachnospiraceae bacterium | reverse complement strand
TTAATCTGTATCCCATCGCACCCCGCCAGCGTCTGCATCAGCTTGGCCTTGATTCCCTCTACATACTTATCGATATCTTCCTCCGACTGCAGCCGTTTCACCGTGCACAGGTCATACCGGCGCACAGTCGTAATCTTCTTTGGCCTGGCGGCAGGCTTATCGCTGTTCCCGGGGATAGGCGCCGCAGGCGTAACCATCGGTTCCATCCGGCGGCAGATGCTGTCTTTATAATTAAGAACCTGAGTAATCATCGCGTCGAGGTCGGTGAGCGATGTCGCCGCCTTCAGCGCATCGCGCTTCTTTGCAAACCAGTCGTCCGCCTGGCGCAGCAGATCGCGGGCGTCGCGGGCCTCGCTGGCCAGCTGGTGGACGTCCTCCATCCCCTGACGAACCGTCTCAGCTACCTCGTCCCGTTTGATGTCCAGCAGGACATTGTATTTCTCCCTGACCTTCATGATCAGGTCCGGCAGCTCCCCGATGCGCCCGTAGGGCTTGGGCATGGAGAGGATAACGGAAATCGTATGGAAGATATCCGGCGCCTCCGCGTCAGTGGCGAAATAGTCGCGCTCCTTGTTTATTCGCTCCATCTCCTGCCTGGCGTCGTCGTAAACCGCGCGCTGGGATTTGAAGAACATCTCGATGCCCTCCAGATCCTCCTCGGTATCCAGAAGATCGTCCTGTTTCTGCACCATGCGGGTAAGCAGGGCTACATTATCCCTGCGCTGGCTCAGCACATTCTCCATCAGATCGCGGGCTCCGGTCACGACTTCCCGTTCCGGATACCGCTCGCGGCTGTACGCCTCGTTCAAAAGCGTCTGGTAATGCAGCATTCTGCTCTCGAAGGTTGATGTCACGAAACGGATCAGACCGTCCTCGTCAGAGGGAATGTCCATCGCCCCCAGATAGTTCCGCAGGAAGGCGATGCTTTTGCGCATCAGATCTTCGGAAGGCGCGATCCGGCGCGTGACGACCGCCTTGTCGATCTCGGACTTTTTGCGGAGATAATCGACAAGCCGCCGTTCGTCTTTGCCGACGACGGCGCCGCCGTATTTGATGGAGATCTTCTGCTGCGCCACCAGGCGCGCGATCAGCGCAGCGATATCGATCTCCCGCCAGCCATAGGGGATCGCGGAATACCGGCGCTGCACGTCACCCATCGAGGTGTTGAGCCGTTTGGAGTTCTGAAGCTCCAGCCACTGGCTGATTTCGTTCAGCGCGTCCTCATTATTCGCACCGGTCCCGACAAAGGTAAGAGTCTCATTTTCCGTGCCGTTCAGGATTGAGAGGATATCGGCGTCGCTCTCCGCAAAACGGTTGACCATGGGGAGCTTATAGTAGACGCTCTCCACCAGGCCGTTCATGGCAGCGTCCAGCTTGTCCTTCGCATTGCCGGTCTTGATGTCCATGACCTCGCCGTGGACGATCACACGGGCCCCAACAATCGCTTTCTCGATATAGCCGCGGGCCCGTTCCTCCAGCGTGCGGGCCTGCTGCTGACGCTTGCGGATGATGTCCTGAATGCTCTCCGGGAGCTGGGACACATTGCGCTGCTTCACATATTTGCGGATCTTCATCGCCTGCTCCAGTTCCTCGAAGTACGGCGTCTCATTGGACAGAACGATGATTGCCTCGTTGTTGACCTGGGAGTCCATGATCAGGCGCTGGTCGGGCGCTCCATAGTAATCGCTGGCAATCGTGACGATGCGCAGACGCATCCCGCCCGTTGCTGCGCCGTTTAACGTCTCGTCAATATACTGGTCGAAGGAAAAATCATACTTGCCGTATTTGAATTTCTTCGCCGGATAGATTTCCCCGTAGACGGTCTGCGCGATGCTGCTGATGACCTGCGCGCTGTCCACCACGGTATTCTTGATGTCGACAGCGATGTCCTGCTCCTCGTCGGTCAGGAACGCATAGGTGTCTCCGTTGCGGGAAATGTAGTTCTGGGACAGAAGCCGCTCCAGAGACTCAGCGACAGAGGTTCGGAGCGCAATTTTATCCGTGCGGATGTCGTCGATCATCAGGATGGAGATATTGTCAATGTTGGCCTTGATGTCGTCAATATAGCGGACGAGGTAGAGCAGCTTTAACACGCTCACATCCTGCTGCTTCAGCCCGTCGCCTGCGTCCGCAGCCGTCTGGCAGCGGTCGATCACACGGCGGATGGCGCTTTCCAGGAAGGTATGTACCGTGTCGTAGAACAAATGGAACGGAACGAGCGCATTCTCGTCTTTATCCTGGATCTTCTGCGCCGCCTCCTGGAATCCGGACAGCATGGAGCGCTCCCCGCCCGACAGATGCTTGCCGGAGTTGCCGTGTTTACGGATCTCCGCAAGGACCTTCTGAATGATGATAAACTGATACGGAACAAATGGGAATGTGGCGGAGAATTCCTCTCCGTCGGAAAATCCCTTGATGTCCAGCACAGGGTTATTAAACGTAAACAGATTTTTTAACACCGCATGTTCTTTGTCGTACACCATGCGGAGAAGCTGATCCGCCTCCGGCTTCTTGGCAAGTACGCGCTTCTTGATGACCTCGTCCACGGAGGAAGAAGAAAGGCTCAGGCGGGTATTGAACCGCCCCTGGATCTTGGAGAAATCGTCGCCGGTAATGTGGATGACGGAATCAATGGCCTCCTGGCTCGTCACCATGACCCACACCTTGCCGCGGCAGCGCGTCCCGATCTCCTCCACGAGGGACTGCAGGTTGATCATCAGGTCGCCGTCGTCGCCAATATACTGGCCAACCTCGTCCACCATGAACAGGAGCCGGAAGTTCCTGCCCTTGCTGTCCACATATTCTTTAATATCGGCTACAAGCTGGGCGATACTCAGCTCATTGGTCTCGGTGCCGTTGAACCAGTTGCGCGCCGCCTGCTCGCTCATACCGAGAACCGATTCAAGAACGGCGACCACGTCGTCTTCAAAGAACGCGAAGGAATCGCGGGTCTCGATCCACGGCTCGCCGTTGACCTCCTCAAATGCCTGCCGGAACGCCTCGGTCTTGCCCTGCTTCTCGATAAAGCGCTCCAGTCTGGCGATCTTCAGATCGTCGCCGTAGAAGCCCATATGGTTATAGAACATCTTGGCGAAGACGCGCAGCACGGCGGTCTTATCCTTGTTCAGCGGCCCCTCGATGTCAATATTGAACAAAATAGACTCCGTGGGGACGGACACGCATTTGAGCGCTGTGGCCATCATCATCGGGTCGTCAAATTTGTCCTTAAAATAGTCCATCGCCTTCTGCCCGCAGACGGTATCATTGGTCAGAAGATAGGAGATCATTTTCAGAAAATGCGATTTACCGCTTCCGAAGAAGCCGGAGATCCAGACGCCGATCTTGTCCGTCGGAGTGTCGATAGCCTTTGCGTAGTTATCAAAAAATGTACGGAAATGCCGGCGCAGTTCCCGCGTGATGATGTACTCGCTTAGCTCCTGTCGAAGACTTTTCTCGTCGTCCTGAGCGACTTTGATGACGCCGTTGATTTCGCGGTTAATGTCCTTCCGGAACATATTTTGTAATTTCATTTTCCTGCCTCCCAAATGCGCATATTCGTATTGACCGTAGGATCCTTTATAACAGATTAAACGCCCGATAGTAATTGCCGTCCAGAAACTCATCAAACAGGCTGAGGGTCTGCCCGTTGAACGTCCCCGGATAGAACATCACAATGGGGATGTCCGCAAAAAGATGCTGCATACTGTCCAGCATCTTATGGGACCGCATGAACGGGTGGATCTTTCCGACTCCGGTCATAAAAAGCACGTCCCTGCCCTTCTCGTGACCGGGATAGTCCATCCGGGCCAGCAGCGCCTCCGGAGTCGCTATCTTCTGGAGCTGCACCAGCAGATATTCCTTCCCGCGCTTCTCCTCGAGACTGGCGGCCGTGCGCAGCACCCGCTTGCTCTCTAACAGCGAGAGGAAGATCTCATAGAGATCGCATTCGATGATGCGGTAGGGCGTGTTCGCCTCCGCTTTGAGCCGCCGCACATAATCCTGCACAATGATCTCATCGGCCGGGTCATAGCAAAAGACATGGATGCCGACCTCATTGCTCAGTCCCTTGTTGTTCAGAAAATTCGGATCCGAAATACGTCCTTTGATTCGGTCTAAATCCTGTAATATGCTACTCATATCCGTCACTCCTATCGAAAACAGTTAAAGGCCGGAAGGGCCTCATAGTCCTCATTCTCCCGGATACCGTCCTCCAGCTCTTCACAGAGGAAGACAGGATTGAGCGTCTCCGACCGGAGACTGTCAAGATAACCGGCTTCCATGAGGGACTTCATGAGAACGCTCTTGATCTTACCAATGGTCTGCTCGCTCCACGATGCCACATCGTCGTTCTGCTCCTGCAGCCGCGTAAAAAATATGTTGAGATCACGCCGCGAGAATGCGAAATCCTGATTGCGGAATTTTTCTCCGATCACCGTCGTCATAAATTCCCACACCAGACGGTTATAGCGCATCATCGCGTAGAGGTTGATCTGTTTGGCGATCTCGGCGGGAGCGTTTGAAAGCTCCTGAATCAGCGCCCTGCTGCCCAGTGCGTCCAGACGGCGGTAACAT
>CANQRW010000116.1 GCA_947626365.1 uncultured Lachnospiraceae bacterium | reverse complement strand
ATCTATGACTTTTTTGACGCGCTGAAATCCCGGTCCAGAGGATATGCTTCCCTGGATTACGAGATCAAGGGATATCAGCAGTCGGAACTGGTGAAGCTGGATATTCTGGTGAACCATGAGTATATCGATGCCCTGTCGTTCATCGTGCACGCGGAGTCCGCCTATGACAGAGGGCGGAAAATGTGCGAGAAGCTGAAGGGGGAGATTCCCCGCCATCTGTTTGAGATTCCCATCCAGGCGGCCATCGGCAGCAAGATCATCGCCCGGGAGACGGTAAAAGCCATGCGCAAGGATGTGCTTGCCAAGTGTTACGGCGGCGATATTACCCGCAAGAAGAAGCTTCTGGAGAAGCAGAAGGAAGGCAAGAAACGGATGCGCCAGATCGGCAATGTGGAGATTCCCCAGAAGGCATTTATGAGCGTGCTGAAGCTGGACGAGGAGTAAGGCCGGGAAAGAACAGGATGACAGAATGAGGTGCAGGCGTTGAAAAGACCATTGGAACTATATATTCATATCCCTTTCTGTGCCCGCAAATGTCTCTACTGCGATTTTCTCTCCCAGACAGCCAGCGAGATGGTATGTCACGGCTATGTGGAGCAGCTTCTGGAGGAGATTAAGCGCCAGAGTGAGTATTATCGGGAGTATAATGTAGTTACCGTATTTATCGGCGGAGGAACGCCGTCTATCCTGAAGGCGGAGGATATCCAGGCTGTCATGAATACGGTAAATGGAAATTTCCGGCTGGAGCGGAATGCCGAGGTGACGATTGAAGCCAATCCCGGTACGGTGAATCAGGAGAAGCTGGAGGCGTATCTGGACTGCGGAATCAACCGGATCAGCCTGGGACTTCAGTCGGCCGACGACGAAGAACTGAAGACGCTTGGCAGAATCCATACCTTTGACGATTTTCTCAAAACTTACCAGCGGGTGCGGGTAGCCGGTTTTAAGAATGTGAATGTGGATCTGATGTCGGCCCTTCCGGGACAGACGCTGAATTCCTGGAAAGCCACGCTTCGGAAGGTGACCATGATGAAGCCGGAACATATCTCCGCCTACAGCCTGATGATCGAGGAGGGAACACCCTTCTATGACAGATATCATGATCATCCGGAACTACTGCCTTCCGAGGACGAGGAGAGGGAGATTTATTACGCTGCCAAGGCGTTTCTGAGGGAACAGGGCTACGAGCGGTATGAGATTTCCAATTATGCCAGGCCGGGATACGAGTGCCGCCACAATATCGGTTACTGGACCGGAGTGGAATATCTGGGACTGGGCCTGGGAGCTTCCTCCTACATCCAGAATTTCCGTTTCAGCAACACAGCCGACCTGGACGCCTACCGGAAGATCAATATGAACGGTGATGATGCCGACTGGCATCTCCATCAGAATATAACGGAGCTTTCGGAGCAGGATCTGATGGAAGAGTTCATGATCCTGGGACTGCGGATGAGCCGGGGCGTGTCCGGCAGCGAGTTTCTGGCCAGGTTCGGGCTGAACATGTGGAACGTATACGGCAAAGTGCTCCGCAAGCTTCAGGAAAACAGGCTGATTGAAGTGGAGAGCCCCTACGTGCGGCTGACGGATTTTGGGGTGGATATCAGCAATTATGTGCTCAGCGAATTTATGTTTGACAAGTAAGATTCTGAATCATCATATCAATGAACGGAGGTGCGGCATGGTAAGAGTTTTACATATTTCAGATCTGCATATGGGATGGATTCCCGATACGCGGCAGGAGGACGAATATTGGGACAGGTTTTTAAAAGAGGTGGAGACAGCCTGCAGGGAACGGCCAGTGAATATGGCGGTTCTTACCGGTGACTTCTGCAAAAACGGAAGCGCCGATGAATTTGCCCGGGCGGGCCAGGCGCTGACCCGGCTGTCCCATATGCTGGGAGTCCGGAAGAACCATTTCTTTTTCTGCCGGGGCAATCATGATTCGGATACGATCTATGCAGGTTCGTCCTTTGATCATTACCGGCGGTTTTTGGAGGATTTCTACGGCCCGGAGCAGATCCCGGATCAGGGAGTCGTCACGGCGGACGGAGTTCAGGTGTTTTCCCTGAACTGCTGTAAGAAGACTTCCCTGGCCCGCTTTGACGATGCCTGGCTGGATTCTGAGGAGATTGATCGGGTTCTGGAACTGGCGGAGGCTGCGGGAGACGATGGCGTATCCAGGAAAGAGGAATCTCCGAAGGAGAAATTCCCGGAAGAGAAATCCTCAGAGGAGAAATCCCCGGCGGAGAAATCCCTGGATTCCCGGGAAGAGACGGAACCGGTCCGCGTTCTTCTCCATCATCATCAGCCGGAGATCCTGGACGATCAGAGCCAGATGATAAGGCTGGGGGCCAGCGGGCTGTTTGACTGCATGTTCAGCGGCCATCTTCACTGTTACGCCAGAAAATACCAGTGGCATGGGCTGACGGTGATCAACGGAATGGCAGCTATGCCTCATCTGGATTTCCTGCCCAGAGGATTCCAGATCGCGGAGATCGAGAAGAATTGTCCGGTGAAGGCCTGGGGCTATCTGGACGCGGGACAGGACCGTTTCCGGGAGTATGAGATAACTTAAGCCAGCTTTTGAAGCCGGTTTGAAAACATGTTATGATGATTTTATGATTTTGTTAGGAAGGGGTATGGCATGGACAGCATTACCATTAAGGATGTGGCGAGGATCTGCGGCGTGGGGGTCAGTACGGTTTCGCGGGCCATTAACAACCATCCGGATATCAATCCTGAGACGAAGAACAGGATCCTTCAGGTGATCCGGGAAAACGATTATATTCCCAACAACAGCGCCCGCAATCTGAAGCGGACGGTATCCCGCAGCATCGTAGTGCTGATCAAGGGTATTGACAATCCGTTTTTCAGTTCCATGATTCGGATCATCGAGGCGGAAACCCAGAAGGCCCGTTATTCCTTTATCCTTCATCGGGTGGATCTTATGGAGGATGAGATGGATGTGGCCATGGAGGTGATCAAGGAGAAAAAGCCCAAGGGGATTATCTTCCTGGGAGGCTATTTTTCCCACAGCTATGAAAAGCTGAAAAAGCTGGACGTTCCCTTTGTGCTGGTCACCATTGCCATCGCGGATCCCAAGGAGAGGGAACAGTATTCCAGCGTTTCCGTGGATGATTTCCAGGAGAGTTATAAGATGGTCAGCTATCTGTGCAGCCAGGGCCACACCCGGATAGGGATCCTGGCGGCGGACGAGGGCGATGAAAGTATCGGGAAGCTGCGGTTCGAGGGGTATCTGAAGGCCCTGAGGGATCATGGGATCAGACCGGATCCCCGGCTGTTTTTCCACTCCGCTCCCGACGCGGAATGCTACACCATGGGAAACGGCTACCGGCTGATGAACCAGGTCCTGGCCTCCGGAGAGGATATGACGGCGCTTTTCGCCGTGTCCGACAGTATCGCCATCGGCGCCTGCAAGGCGGTGTTTGACGCCGGCAAGTCCGTGCCGGAGGATTATTCCATCGCCGGTTTCGACGGGCTGGATATGGCCCAGTACTACAATCCCAGCATCACCACCATCCGTCAGCCGGTGGAGGATATGGCGCTGGCGGCCATCCGCCTTTTGTTTGACGTGATCCATGACAGCGCCAACAACCGGCAGCAGGTGTTCAAGGGACAGCTGATCGAGGGAAATTCCATTCGGAGAATCGAAAACGGCTGAGAAGCGGAATAAGTGGTTTACGGCAGCGCCGAATGAGGCGCTGCCTTTTTTCGACTAAAAACAAGTAAACTGTACGGTAAAATTCCACTGAAAAAATCCCTGTTATATGTTATATGTAGTAAAATTGCATAAAACTAAGAAAAATAACTATGAAACAGTTACAAAATTAAAAAAACGCATGTAATCATATTGAAAAATTTAACCGTATGTGGTAGGATAGACACATGCAGTTGGAAACGTTACCGATAACGATACCAGTACTAATGCGAACGAACATGTTAACACGAATACCAATTCTGATATCGACACCGGCGGCGTTTCCGGAAACAACAACCGCCTGTAAAGGCAATCTTTTAAGAAAGGGATGGAAACTATGATGAAAATCAAAAAACTGATGGCATGGTCACTGGCGACGGCTATGGTCCTCGGAGCGCTCACCGCCTGCGGCGGCTCCGGATCCTCCAGTACCGCGACGACGGCGGCGCCCGCTGAGACGACTGCCGCGGCAGAGACGGAAGCTCCTGAGACTGAGGCTGCAGAGACCGAGGCAGCTGCAGGTTCCGGTTCTGTTTATTATCTGAATTTCAAACCCGAAGCGGATCAGGCATGGCAGGATCTGGCTGCCGCTTATACCGCTGAAACCGGCGTGAGCGTTAAGGTTGTGACGGCGGCATCCGGCACCTACTCCGATACGCTGACCGCTGAGATGGCGAAGACCGAAGCTCCCACCATCTACAACATCGGCAACATGCAGGGCCTGAACGACTGGAACGACTACGCTCTGGATCTGACCGGTTCCAAGGTTTACGATGAGAGAATCAATGACGACTATGTGCTGTTTGACGAATCCGGCGCTCCCAAGGCTCTGGGCTACTGCTATGAATCCTTCGGAATCATCGTCAACAAGGCGCTTCTTGAGCAGGCAGGACACAGCCTGGATGAGATCAAGGATTTTGAATCCCTGAAGGCAGTGGCGGACGACATTCACGCCCGCGCGGACGAACTTGGCTTCGACGCTTTCTCGGCTCCCGGCCTGGACGGCTCCTCCAGCTGGCGTTTCTCCGGCCATCTGGCCAATGTTCCGCTGTTCTATGAGTTCCGCGATGACGGCGTGACGGAGCAGCCGGCGACCATCACAGGCGCTTATCTGGATCAGTTCCGCGCCATCTGGGATCTGTATATCACGGATACCGCGGCGAACCCCACCAGCCTTTCCACCAGCACCGGCGACGAGTCTGAGGC
>CANQRW010000115.1 GCA_947626365.1 uncultured Lachnospiraceae bacterium | reverse complement strand
CGGATGAAGGATTATTACGACCTTTATTATCTCGCAAATAAGTTCGATTTCGACGGTGCAACGCTGACGGAAGCTTTGAAAAAGACCTTTGAAAACCGCGGACACCACTTTACCATAGAACAGTTCGAACAGGTCACGGCCTTCGGCAGAGACGATGCAATGCGGAAGAAATGGAAATCTTTTTGCCGGAAGATCGATATGAAAACAGATGATTTCGATATAGTGCTTAGGGCAATACAGGAGTTCTTGACGGAGCCGTTCACTGCGGCTGTTGAAGCAGAAAAATACTCAGATAATTGGTCTGCGCTGAATGGAAAATGGAGACTTAGCGGAAGAATGAAAAATGATTAGAGACAACCACCCGCTTTGCGGGTGCGCGACGATAGTTATACAAAAAAATACCATGTAAAAAGTAACGCTTCATGACAACCTTCATGACAACCCTGGTTCCCTTTTTGCGGGGTTCTTGACAATCCGGGGGGCAGTCCGTATAATTATAATGTATTATTGTGCGTTGTTGTGTTTTGCCTTGGGAGGAGGGTATGAAACATGATGAAGAAAAGGTTCGTCAGTCTGATTCTGGTCTGCCTGGCGGCTTTTCAGATGGCGGGCTGCGGCCCGGCCGGGTCCGATCCGCCGGACGGTGATGGGGAGCCTGTTCCGGAGCGGGTTCCGGTGACGATGCTGTATACTATCGACCTGCCTAATTTTGAGGCGCTGGTGGAGGACACCTATCCTGATATCGACCTTCAGATTGAGCGCAACGCTGTGGCTACCATTGACGGGGAAAGTGAGCGCCGCCTGCGCACCGGCCACGGCTCCGACATTATCATCACCACCATGCCCACCGGGGATGTGAAGGACTACGCCATGGATTTAAGCGCCCAGGGATTTGCCTCCGCCTACCAGGCCAGTATTTCCCAGAGTCTGCTCATCGGCGGCAAGACACTGTTCCTGCCTCTGCCCGGTCAGTATTCCGGCTATATCTACAATGCCACTCTGGCCAGTCAGGCCGGGGTGACCGAGCCGCCCGCCAACACAGGCGAACTGCTGTCTATGCTGGATGCGGCAGCGGCCCGGGGACTGGGTATTGGAAGCGACGGCGTCATGTTTGCCATAGAGTCCAACGATATGACTACCATATCCTCCTATTTCATCGGCACCCGGATTCCTGATTTTCTGGGACAGGCAGAGGGGGTCGTCTGGCGGGATCAGCTTACGAAGCGGAAGAATACCTTCAGAAACGGTATGTCTGACTGTCTCAATCTGTCCTCTGCCATGGTGGAAAAGGGATATCTGGACCCTGCCCATCTTACGACGTGGCGGAAAAACATGACCCCTGTCCAGGACCGGATGCTGGACGGAACCCTGCTGCTCACTTACAGTACGGTCCACTTTCTGAACACGCTGAATGCCGGCAGCGGCCAATATGAATTCGCCATGCTTCCCTTCCTCAGCGAGGAGGACAATCATCCATGGACCACTGCAGCCCCAGCCGCTTTCCTTGGCTTAAACGCTGTTTTGGCAGAGCCCGGCAGGGAAGATGTTTTGAATGCTGCCCAACGGATCCTTGACCTTCTGTCCACTCCGGAGGGGCAGGCTGTCTTTATAGAAGACAGCGGCGCGGCCCAGTCCTATCTGGCCGCGGATGTCCCTGTCTCCAGCAAGATTCCCGAAGGCCTTGCGGACTGTGTGTCTGAGGGGTATGTATATAATGTCCAGTTCCCAGCCAAGCTGCTCCAATATTTTGGCCGCAGCATGGTGTCCGTGCTCAGCGGTGAAACCGCCCTGGAGGATGCCCTTTCCAATGTGGATCACTACTTTATGGAGGGCGATGACGACATCGAGTATGACCAGAGCCTCATCGGAATCGTGGCAGGAGATATGATCTATGAAAACTACAATGTCCGCAGAGAGGAGACCGGCATCGGCAACCTGGTGGCTGACGCCATACGGGAGATGACCCAGGTGGATCTGGCTTTTGTCAACGGCGGCGCGATTCGGGGCAGCCTCTACGAGGGCAATGTCTTCGGCAGCGATCTGGATGTGGTGTGTCCCTACGACAACGCCCTTGTGGTGCTGGAGGTAAAGGGTTCCGTGGTCCGGGAGATGCTGGCCAACGGCCTGACCCGCCTCGTCCAGGAAAATGGGATTCCAGGCGGCCGGTTCCTGAATGTGTCCGGACTGTGCTATTCTTATCGCGCCCCGGAAGGGGACGATAAGCCGGCGGAGCTTTTGGATATCACCATGCCGGACGGTTCTCCTTTTGACGAGTCCAAAACCTACACTATCGCCGTCACCTCCTATATGTGCGGGGCGGACGGCTATCTGGACAATAACGGCGACGGCTTCACCATGCTCAACGTGTACAGCGATACGGCTCCCCTGGCGGAGGGCGTCAAGCTGGTGCGGGAGACGGACAAAACCTTTGGCGACGCTCTCCAGCTTTATTTCCAGGCTCACAATGGCGAGGCTATTCTGGTTCAGCCGGAGGGCCGCATTAAGGTGGTGACCGGAAATGACTGAGAATAAGAAGAGATTCCGCCTGTTTTATCTGCTGCTTACTGCGCTTGTTTTCGCTGTCTGCGCAGGATGCTTTTTCTGGCTGATTCGGTCGTCCGCCCAGATTACTCTGTCCACCGAGGCAGAAATGAACCGGATGTATCTCCGGGAGATGACCGCTCAGATCGGCAGCCATTTTGACACCGGTTTGAGTTCCCGCTTCTCCGCCATGCATACCATTGCCGGAAGCGTAAATGACGAGGACCTGACGGATCAGAAGGCGCTGGCTGCTTTTCTTACGGAAGCGGAAGAGTACAATGATTTCCAGTTTCTGGCCTTTCTGGATGAGGACGGGCTTTATTACAGCGCCGACGGCGTCCGGCCCGCCGCTTCCCGGCTCAGTTTTCTGGGCGCCCTGCTTCAGGGGGAGAGCGATCAGGTCTCCTACAGCGAGGCGCTGCTCAATGAAAATATGATCCTTATGGGCGTCACCATCGACCCGGTGGCTTTTGGAGACAAGTCCTTCGTGGCCATGCTGGCCGGCCTGACCAGCGAGACGTTCAGTTCCCGTCTGGCCCTTCAGAACCCGGAAGCCCAGACCTACGCCAGCGTCGTCACCCAGGCGGGCAGCTTTATTATTCATAACACCTTCAATGACGATCTTCCGGCAGGCACCAACATTCTCTCCAAGCTGGATGCTTACGCTTCCTTCAATGAGGGATATTCCCTGGAGCAGGTGCAGGCGGATTTTGCGGCCCGGTCCCCGGGCATGACCATCTTTCACGCCGGAAGCTACCTCCAGTGTATGTATTATGCCCCCATCGAAGGGACTGACTGGATCATGCTTCTGGAGATTCCCTATGACGTGATCGACCAGATGGTGGCTGCGCAGACCAACCGGCTGAACGGGAACGCCATCATTGTGCTGGTGATCATCCTTGCGGCCATCTCCATCCTGTTTCTGGCCTACTACGTCAATCTGCAGCAGCACACGCATGCGCTGGTTCTGGCCAACGAGGCTGCTGTGGCCGCTCAGGAGCGGGCGGAAAACGCCAATCGGGCCAAGAGCGAATTCTTAAGCCGGATGAGCCACGAGATCCGTACGCCGATGAACGGAATCATCGGCATGAGCACCATCGCCCGGCAGAACCTGGACAATCCCGACAAAGTGGACGACTGCCTGAAAAAGGTATCCCTGTCCTCCAAACATCTGCTGGCGCTGATCAACGATGTATTGGATATGTCTAAGATCGAAAGCGGCAAGCTGGAGATGAAATACGAACCCTTCGACCTTCGCCTTTTCCTGGAAAGCCTGGTCAGCGTGTATCAGACTCAGGCGGAGTCCAGGGGAATCGGTTTCGATACCATTCTCACCGGGCAGGCGGACGATACGGTGGTGGGAGATTCCCTGCGGCTGAATCAGATTCTGTCCAACCTTCTGTCCAACGCCATAAAATTCACTTCCTCCGGTGGGAAAGTCACACTGCGCGTGGCTGAGGAAAAACGGGAGGAGGGCCGTCTCTGGCTGCGGTTTTCTGTGTCGGATACCGGAGTCGGTATCAAAGAGGAGAATTTTGACAAGATTTTCGAGGCCTTTGAGCAGGAACACTCCGGCGTGGCCCATAAGTTTGGGGGCACTGGGCTGGGCCTTTCCATTGTGAAGCGTTTCACTGAGATGATGGGCGGCAGCGTGGAGCTTCAAAGTGTCTTCGGAGAGGGAAGCACCTTCTCCGTCCGCATCCCATTTTCTACAGTAGAGGGTGCCCAACCTATCGTCTGGGAGGAGGGCCTGGCGGCTTCCGCTCTGGCTGCTCCGGAGATAAAATACGATTTCCATGGAAAACACATCCTTCTGGCGGAGGACAATGAACTCAACCGGGAGATTGCCGTGGAATTGTTGGGTGAGGAGACAGGAGCAGAGATCGCGGAGGCGGAAGACGGCCGGCAGGCAGTGGATCTCTTTGGGCAGTCCGAGCCCGGCTATTTCGACCTGATCCTGATGGACATCCAGATGCCCATCATGGACGGCTATGCCGCTGCCAGGGCCATCCGGGCCATGGACCGGCCGGACGCCGGGACTGTTCCCATTCTGGCCATGACCGCCAACGCTTTTGCGGAAGACGCGGAAAAGAGCCGGGCGGCCGGTATGGACGGCCATATCCCCAAGCCTTTGGAAATCGCCGCTGTGTACGCCACGCTCAGCGATATTCTGGACAGAAAGAAGCAGACGAGTTAATGAAGTTTCTGAGCAGTATGGAACTTCTGAGCAGTATAGAGCTGCAAAGCGGTGAGAACGGGAGAGGACACAATGTAAATTTAATAAAATTGTCTGATAATCAGGGGCTTGAACTGTTCCCAACCGTTGCAGCGGCCCCTGTTATTACATCAGTATGCGAGCAGAGCGCCAGTGACGATCTGCTCGTATTTTCATACAAATAAAGCACCAGTGACGTGTTGCCTGCATTTTGTACGGTCGTTTTGCCAGAACACAGCGCCGAAACAGATGGGAACGGTAAAACAGAACATCTTTAAAATCTGCACTTTCATCTTAAAAAATCGGATTTTTTTCAGAAACATTTCCTGTTATATTAATTTCATCAAACAAAGAGAAACTCTAAAATGATATGAGGAGGAAATGAAGATGAGAAAAAGAATGTTAGCGGCTGTGATGGCAGCGGCCATGGCCGGAAGCCTGCTTACCGGCTGCGGAGGCAGCTCTGAAAGCCAGACGACGGCAGCGGCTGCAGAGGGAGGTTCCCAGGAGACAACGGCAGCGGCAGCAGCGGATCAGACCACGGAGGCAGCGGCGTCGGAAACGGCGGCAGGCGAGCCGGTGAACCTGACCTTTATCTTCGCTGACGGCGATGAGGGCTGCAAGGAAGCCATGAATGAGATCGTCAACCGTTT
>CANQRW010000114.1 GCA_947626365.1 uncultured Lachnospiraceae bacterium | reverse complement strand
CTGGTACCCAGGGTCATAGCCTCGGTCTGATCGTGTGTTACGTAGATGATGGTTGCCTGCAGTCTCTGGTGAATCTTAGAGATCTCAATACGCATCTGGCCTCTCAGCTTAGCATCCAGGTTGGACAGCGGCTCGTCCATCAGGAATACCTTGGGCTCACGTACGATAGCACGACCCATGGCAACACGCTGTCTCTGACCACCGGACAGAGCCTTCGGCTTACGATCCAGCAGATGCTCCAGATCAAGGATTCTGGCAGCCTCATGAACCTTCTTATCAATCTCAGCCTTCGGAGTCTTGCGCAGCTTCAGGCCGAATGCCATGTTGTCATACACGGACATATGAGGATACAGAGCGTAGTTCTGGAATACCATCGCGATGTCTCTGTCCTTCGGCTCTACGTCGTTAACCAGCTTTCCATCGATGTACAGCTCACCGGAAGAGATATCTTCCAGACCGGCGATCATACGAAGGGTGGTGGACTTTCCGCAGCCAGACGGGCCTACGAAAATAACGAATTCCTTGTCTGCGATCTCAAGGTTGAAATCCTTAACTGCTACGAATCCGTTGGGATAAGCTTTTGTTACATTTTTCAGTGACAAACTTGCCATGCTAAACATCCTCCTCTTTGTGAGTAAAATATATAGTTTTAAAATCTGTTTTTATTGTACACGAAAGTGCTCTCGAATGCCATATTGTAAATTACCAAAATATTTTTTAGTAATTTGTTTAATCTGCATATTGAAATAATATTATATCTAAAAATTAAAAAGATACCACAAAATTTGACACCTTTTATGTCAATATTCTATAAACCCTTCTCCCAGTACTTCCCGGACGTCGCTCATTATGACGAAGGCCTTAGGATCGATCTCCCACGCCAGTTCCCGGAGGCGGATGATCTCCTTCCGGGATACCACGCAGAACAGCATTCCCCGCTTCTGACCGGAGTACATGCCTGTGGCATCCAGAGCGGTTACGCCCCTTTCCAGACAGTTCAGGATCGCCTGGGCAATCTCCTCGCTTTTATCCGAAATAATAATTGCCTGCTTGGAAAATTTCATGCCCTCCAAAATCCCGTCGGACATTTTCGTCACCACAAAAATGGCAATGCAGGCGTATAAAGCCCGGTTCAGCCCGAAAAGCGAGGCGCCCGCCATCACGATTATTCCGTCCAGAACCTGCATGATCTGGGAAATGGAGTAATGACGCATCCCCCTGCGGATCAGGGCGGCCAGCATATCGGTGCCGCCGGTCGTAGCGCCGAAGAGAAACACAAGGCCGGTGCCGATTCCCGATACCGCGCCGCCGAACAGACTGGCCAGCAGAATATCTTCCGAGAGAATATTCAGCTCCGGAATAATATACAGGGACAAAGACAGCGCTCCTGTAGCCACCGCCGTTCTCTTTATAAAGGAAAAACCTTCCAGCTTCCAGGCAGCCAGAAACAGCGGAATATTCAGGACTGTGTTGGTCAGCCACAGGGGAATCCCCGCCCTATCCTTTATGATGATGGCGATTCCGGACACGCCTCCCGTTACCAGACCCACCGGATCATACATGTTTTTGACCGCAAATCCCATGATGAAGGCGCCTGTGATAATCAGCAGGTACTGCACGCAAACCGGGGTTTTCTTTAACATAAATCTCTCCCTGCAGGCGGAACCGGAACCTTTCCGTTCCCCGCTTCCGGTCCTGCGTCATTGATGAAAAAAGCAGGCGCCCCGCTTCGGGAACTGCCTGCCCCAATATTATCTTACCGTTTCTTCGCCAAAAGATTCACCCACACGGTTTCCGCATGGCTGCCTCTCTGGTCGTCGCTTTCCCATATCCTCAAAATAGTAAAAAGCCCCGTCTTTTCTATCATATTTTTAAGCTCATCAGGCAGATAATCACTGAAATACCGCTCGCCCCGAATCCCTTCAAACTCGCCCTTCTTCACAGAGATATAGAGGATTCCGTCCCGGCACAAGGCCTCGCTCAGGCGTTCAAGCATGGCAGGCATATCATCTTTCGGCACGTGAAGCAGAGAGCCGCATGCCCAGATACCGTCAAACGCGTCGTCAAACTGGATATCCTCGAAGTCCATCTGGAGCACGTCAAGACCGGTATGTATCTCCGCCAGCTTGCACATCTCCTCGGAACCATCCAGCGGGGTCACATCATAGCCCATCTCATACATGGTCAGGGTATCGCGGCCGGAACCGCAGCCCAGATCCAGAATGGTGGCTCCCTCTTCCAGATGTCCCAGAAATTCCTCCAGAACCTCGCTCATATCCACGTCAACCGTATCTTCATAAACCCTCGCAGCGTACTTATTATAATAGTCTACCGAGTCCACAACGAACCTCCCTTATATCCTTTCTATGGTTTTTTCTGTGATCCGGATTCTGCCTTCCTTCAGCAGATGTCCTACCGCCCTCTTAAAAGCGTTCTTGCTCATATGAAACTCTCTTTTGATGGTCTCCGGCGACGCCTTGTCATTGAATGGCAGAACGCCGTCAAACTCATCTATGACTTTCAGCACCAGCTCAGCGTCCGTATCCATCTGAAGATACGCCTTCTGTCTGGGGCTTAAATCCAGCTTGCCGTCATCCCGGACCTTCAGCACTCTGGCCTCTACGATATCGCCGGGATGGATACCGCCATACATCTCCTTCTCGGGAATCATGCCGTAATACCGGTTATCCACCGCCACAAAGGCTCCCAGCCTTTCGTTGATCTCGTAGACGGTTCCGGTCACCTGATCGTCTTTCTGGTAAGGCGACTGATTGCTCATATACTGGTACACCCTCATGGTAACGGCAAGACGGTTGGTCTTATCCTTATAGAGGGCCACCAGACACTGTTCTCCGGGCTGAACCGGATGATTCTGCTCCTTAAAGGGCAGAAGCACCTCCTTCTCCAGGCCCATATCCAGAAACGCGCCGATTCTTCCCACATCCTTCACTGTCAGGACTCCTACTTCCCCTACCTGAAGGAGAGGCGTCCTGGTCGTGGCAATCAGCCTGTCCTGGGAATCTTTGTAGATGAAGACCGTCAGCCTGTCACCGATCTTCGTCCCCTCAGGAACCTGCTTCTTCGGCAGCAGCACTGCCGCCTCATCGCCGCTCTTCTCCGACAGATACACCCCAAACGTCTTCTGACGGACAACCTCCAGTTCCTGCACTTTTCCTAATTCTATCATATCTTCCTCCGGCGGTCATGCCGCCCGATGCCAAACACCAGCTGTCATACTCACTGCCCGGTGGGATGCCTGCGCACCCTCCGGCCTCCCCGGCCATATCAGTCCTGCTGATCCTGCCTTTCTCCTGCCAGCCAGATAACTGCATGGGGACTTCCCTCTCCGTCACAGAGAGCAACGATATATCCCTCTTCCGTCCGGCTTATCCGAGGCGTCATCACGTCTCCCAGAACCGCCGCTTTCTTATATTCGACCCTCAATTCTCCAATACGAAAATCATCCGGCAGAAACTCTCTGGCAATCTCCACATACTGAGCGTTATTCACATGATTATTGGTATCCAGATGGTGCTTTCCGATCACCACCGGCTGCCCGGTCTCATAGCGATCCGGCAGCATAATCTTCCGGGGCGCGTAATCCATGGGAAGTCTCTCTTCCTGCTGTCCGTAGCCGAGAATCTCATCGGCTGTGACCCGCGTCGGCCTCTGGGTATCCAGATCAAACAGAAACCACAGAGAATTAGCCCGAACCATGTAATTGCCTTCCAAATCCTTTATAAAAAAGTTACGGCTTCCGTAAATCCCTTTAAAGTCATAAGGCCATGTACCGATGACAATCTCATCGCCGATCCTGGGATAACGGTCGATGACGATCTGCCAGCTGGACAGAAACCACGCCCGCCGGCGCTGTTCCAGCCACACAAGACCCTTTCCGATATCTTCCGACTGAAAGGTGGAACAGTCCTGAAGATAGTTGATAATGCCGGTGAGGGACAACTGGCCATGAACATCGGTCTCGCTGTACCGGACCCGGCTGTTAAACTGATACATGCAGCATACTTCCTTGCATTTTTATGAAAAAATCATATCACAGACAAGCAAGATTTGCAAGAAAAACATAGCGGCGTTTATTCATCCCGCATTTTTCAGTGCTGTTTTCGTGATACAAAGCTGCATAAAAATAGGGCATCCCTCAAGTCATTCGGCTTAGGGGACACCCTTTCTTCAGCTGGGCTAGAAGGATTCGAACCTTCACAATGACGGAGTCAGAGTCCGGCCTCCCATAGCCCATTTATCCTCTATTTTCCGGGATTCTCTCGCCTTGATTAAATTAAATTACCCTATGAATTGACCTATTTTTCTATGAAAGCATATCAAGCCCTAAAATGACTACGCTGAAACAAGGCCAAGCCATTCTTCCACCGTCTTCGTCGGCTGGCCGACCGCATGAGCAATCACATCCAGACTGACGCCGCTCTCATAAAGACTGCGGGCTGTTTTTACGTTAGCCCTTCTGGTCGCTTCCTGAGCAGCTTTTTGGGCAGCTTCCTTTTTTTCGCTCTCCACATACGTCTTATAAATATATTCATCATCGAAAAGCGTCATCATAATATTGATAACCTCCTTCTCCCTTGCCTCCAGGTACTCTTTAAGATAATTCCTGTCCCTGCAGATACGGATTGTTTCCATGACGGCCTGCCGGGTTCTTCCATATTGCCTCACCTGCTCGTTATAAACCCGTGTAAAACCGACGTACTGATTGATGATATCCCCTTCTTTTCCATCATATATCATTTTGACCTTAACTTCAATAGCCGAATGATGGTTGCAGAAAAAATCTTCTGTCAACAGCATGTGATTCGGGTGCGACTTACGATCCCCCGTATAGATCACATACAATTCCGGTTCTGGAAGCTCTATCTTTCTGCTTCCATATACATTCTGCCCAGTGCTCTCAATGTATTCCTGCCATGTCTGAGCAAGATACATCAGGCTCCGTATCAGAATATTCGGAGTCCACGTACTCTGTGCCTCAACCAGAACGACCAGACGGTTTCCAATCTGAAAGCCCAGATCATTATACATCTGATCCAGAAGGACATTTTTCAACGTGACGTTGCTGATGTTCTCTTCCGTCACCTCTGTATCTTCCGGATGAAGCGCCTGATACAGTTTCAGAACATATTTCGTATCCTGAAACAGGTCTGTAAATACACTGTCTTTTATCTTACGCTTCGCCTCCGGCTTTCCATTTGCTGCCATCATATTTTTCTCCTTTTCGCCCTGCATAAATTATAAAGCAGTCTGCTATCGACGGTTTCTCATGGCACAGGAATACTTTCTAAGTTTATCATATCTGATTCCTCGTTGCAAGCAGATTCCCGCGGCTTCAGCGCTGAAGAATAAAATCAACCACACCGCAATTAGATCAAGTCTTTTTTATTTAAATAATGTTATCCACATTTT
>CANQRW010000113.1 GCA_947626365.1 uncultured Lachnospiraceae bacterium | reverse complement strand
AGCAAAAGCGCGCCGCATTCGGTATAACCGATTTTTCGATAAAAAAACTGCGCCCGTTCGTTTGACTGTGTGGATGTTAAAACGCAGTTATACCCTACTTTCGCCATTTCCTTTTCCCAAAATGAGACAAGCTCCGTCCCGTATCCTTTTCCTCTATACCCATCCAAAATATATAGCATATTCATAAACGGGATATTGTCCCAAAACAATCCAAACCGCAGCCATCCCATAAAGGTATCACCCTGATATATGACAAAAATTCTCTTTGCAGGGATGATATTTCTCAATTCAGCTTCAGAAATATGCTTGTCATGTTCCATTAAAACAGAAAAATCTTGAATATCAGCATATCGGATTGCTTCGTTCTTTTCCATAATATCCTCTCTACAGTTCCTGTTTTTCTCTTTAATCCACTTCCCGTCAAACAGGAATTTGTCTATATCTTCTTTTTCGGTTTTGGCGCTGGCAGTTCCTCATACATAGCGTTAAATAAACCTGTCAAAAACTCTCTGTTGTCAACTTCGTCCACCAACAACATCTCTTTTGCTCCCTCATAGGGGTTTTCATAGATTGCTGTTGGCATATAGCGGATCGCTGCTTTTATTGGTTTTACAAGCAATCTGTCATCATAGATACCGCCTACGATCTTGCCGCGGTAATAGATGATAAATTCTCCCATCATAGCCCGAACTGTAATTTCATCCAATTCGGATAATTGCCCTAAAATAAAATCTAAATATTCTTTGCTTGACGCCATGTTTCCACCTCCAAATACCGATTTTTCGTTCCCATTCATTTCCCGACAACGGGAAATTTTCATACTGATTCATGTCCCGAACAACCGGGACGTGACCGCTCGTCGGTCAAATAGTATTTGACCTCTCGGCTCGGAGCAAGGAGCTCTGTTCGGAAAAAGCCGGGATAGTATGGCACCGGCGTGTCAACAGGTAACCAGTGCAGGAATTCTTTCTGCCCGTCCTCGGTAAAGGAGCCGCAGACAGGGGCAAAATCCGGAGGAACCTTCATGTAAAAATAGAAGGATATTTCATAAATCAGCTTTCCCATGTTGGTAGCGGCATCACCGTAAAAGTAGTTTTCATGCACAAAGCCGAGCCGGTCAACCTCCATGGCCACACCGGTTTCCTCCCGCACTTCCCGCCTTACGGCCCCCTCGGCGGTCTCGCCGAACTGAATGCGCCCGCCGACGGAATACAGGTACTCCGGGCTGCGTTTGTTGCCGACCATGAGGATCTGGTCGTCCTTCATGATTATGGCGCCGACGCGCAGGTTGATGAGCCCGCCCTCACAGGGGACACACATATCCTTTCCCATAGTTTTGCCTCCTTCAGATCCCGATTTTTCATGATGGTTTACTGCCCAAGAACGAGCTATTGTCCGCTACTGTCGGGCTATCGCTCTGCAAGGATGCCGTACAATTCAGGCCGCCGGTTCCGAAGATTTTGTGCTTCCCGCAGCATGGTGATGTCCAGCCGGACGAGAAAAATTCCTTCGGATCCATCTGCTTCCAACACACAGGTGTCTCCGGAGCCGGGCAGCTCCGGCAGGTACGCCACACCGTCAAACAGCGTAGAGTGGCCGTTGCAGTACGGGTGGGCGCGGGATAGTTGCAGGTGGCGACAGCCATTTCGAGCCCTTTGGCCAGCATCGAATACCTTTTTCCATGTTCTGTTCAATGCTCCTCGCGGGCATGATTTGAAGCAGAGCGATGTTTATCAAATCGTTCATTGCAGTTTCCCTTCTATCATCCGTTTCCCGACAAGCGAGAAGTTACTACTTCTTCTTTTTCGGGCAAGCAGTTTTGCGTTTTCATCAAATTCAAACTCCACTATCCACGGCATTTTACTCTTGATTTTCGCAAAATCTTCGTATCCAAAAGCATTATCATAATAATTGATAATTGTACTTAGAGCCGTACCATGACTTCCTATAATAATATTTTTCCCTTGATATTTACCCAAAACGGATCTCAAAGCAGAAACGTTTCTATCTTGAACTTCTTGAAGACATTCTCCGTCTGATAATTTATATGAAAAATCATTCCACTGTCGCTGTGAAAATGAAACAAAATCCTCGATCCATTCGCTGTCAACTTTCCTTTCCCGAAATTCGTCTATAATATCAATGTGAAGCCCAAATGAATCTGTAAAATCCCGAATCGTATCGATTGCTCTTTTATATGGACTCGATAAAGCTACATCTATCCCCTTGTCAGCCAAAAAAGCTGTAACTAGTTTTCTGTCTTTCAAGCCTTTGGCAGACAATTCCCGAAGAGAATCATCATGGTTGTTATAATTTGACTCTGCATGACGGACAAAATATACTGTTGTCATTATTCCTCCACAACTCCCGATCTATCGATTTAATCTAAAAGCCAATCCGCCGCATCCAATATCCGGATTCCTTCATACTGAGTCTCATTGTGCCTTTTTCATTTCGTTCTGCCGGCTCACAAACAATATTCTTTAATATAGTCTGCAAAATACGGAAGCGCCAGGGATATATACGCCTGACGGCTCTCCAGGATTCCGCGTTTGATCAGTCTGTCCCTGTACATAGAATACAAGATATACCGGATAGTCTGCTCTCAGCCATCTCCCATATTCCGAAGCAAACTTTATCATCTCCGGTGTTTTGGATACTTCGTCAATGCCGATAAGTATTCAATTCACAAATTCATTCCATCAACGATTACTGCAGGCTTCGCCGTCATTTCCACCCAGGTAGGAACAAATCCGCTCTTAACCGCATTCCTGACCGACCTGACATTAGACCACGCCGTACAGTAAAACGGTACCTTCTCCCTGCTTATAATTTCCCTTGCGAGAGCGCTTGTCAGCGCGCAGGCGATTCCCCGCCGCCGGTATTCGGGCAGGACATCCACCCCAATCTGCCACATATCTTCACAGTCGGCAGAACAGGCAGCCAACCCGATCAGCCTGTTTCCTTCATAGGCGCCGACGCCGAGAACGTCCAAATGCCGGCGATCACTGCAAAGCGCATTGCTCCATTCCGGCAAATATAATTCCCTAAAACCCTCCTGATTCAGTATGCGTGTTTCATAAGCGCAGGAAAGCTCCGGGCACCGATTGATATCCGGAAGATAATACTCAGCCATAAAACATATTTTATGTCCTTTCGCAATCAGGCGCTCGTTCAGCCAGTGAAGATTCGGCGTTTCAAAACAATGATAAAATTTAAATTTCTCCACATATTCAGATACCACGTCCATGGTCTCGCTTATGGAAGCCGCCACGACGTTATTCCCATAGGAAACGAAATTACAGGTGATTGGCTCCTTAAGATATTTGCGGGCATTCTTTCCCAGCCTGAAGGCAAGAACGACATTTTTATCGGACTTAAAAGCCTCCGCGCGGCATCCGATGTCCTCTGCGGACTGCCGCATGGCAATTTCCATCATTTCATGATTTGTCATATATTTCTCCCCTGTCTCATCATGAAAATCGCATGTCTTTTAACTTCTGCCGGATAATTAGCTTCATGATAATAGCTATGATCAAAATATGCCTGGTAAAAGCTCCAAAATTTGTGCCCTCACGATTGCAGCTGATTCATCCATCCGCGGCGCTCGAAAACGACCAGAGAAACGGCAAAGCGGATGCACTCCTCAAGGGACAGGGCGAGGTAAACCATGGGGATGGGCCAGTGGAACACGAAAGTGGTAACAAGGCCCAAGGGTACGCCGAAAAGCCAGGTGCCCATCAGGTCGATGACCATGATGTAGGTTGTCTTCCCGCCGCTCCGCAGGATGCCGCTGCCGATGATCATGTTCAGCACCTTGAAGGGCATGACGGCAGCATAGGCGGTCAGGATCTGGGCCGTCAGTTCGCGGATGCCCGCCTCCACATTGAAAATGCGCACATACCATGGGCTGCCGTACAGGATCACCACACTCAGCAGCAGGGAGCCTGCCAGGCCGTAGAGAAGGAGCTTTTTCGCCTCCTGGTAAGCCATCTCCCTGTCCCCGTCCCCAAGCCGCTTGCCGATGAGGATCGCCGCCGCCTGGCTCAAACCGCACAGGGCCCCGATTGCCAGAGACTGCACGGGGTTCGTCAGCGTCATGGCGGCGGTAGCGTCAGTGCCCAGGTGGCCGTAAATGCCTGCGTACACGTTTTCGCCCAAAACCCACATAAATTCACTGACCAGCAGCGGCAGCAGCATGGAGAGATACTGCTTCCAGTCGAAGGGACCCGGTGCGGTGTTCTCCACTCTCTCCCGATATTTCAGATACATCACAAAGATGACCATAAAATAGACAAGCTGAGAGATGAGCGTGGCCAGCGCCGCCCCCGTGACGCCGAGGGCCGGAGCGCCAAGCTTGCCGAAGATCAGTACCCAGTTGAGGCCGGTATTGACCGCCGCCGACGCGATTCCGGCGTAGAGCGGAAGGGACGCCTTTTCCATACACCGCAGGTGGGTGGACAGGATGGTAACCCCCGCCGCGGGGAAGAATGTGCCGGAGACGATGGCGAGATACCGACCTGCCGCCTCCGCCGCAGCGTGGTCGTTGATGTAGAGGCCCATGATCTGCTCCGGGACGGCAGCGCCAACCAAAGTGAACAGTGCAGCGAGGATGAGACAAACCCGCAAATTGAGGACCATACTCCGCCGGGTCTCAGCGGCATTTTTCTGCCCCATGTACTGGGAGATCATGATCCCCGCCACAGCGCCTACGGCGGAGACCACCACATTAAAAATCCCCGTGAACTTTCCTGCCAGTCCGACAGCGGCCACCTCCACACCCCCGAGCTGACCGATCATGACCTGATCCACCACGCCGAAGGACGCCTGGAGCATGGACTGCAGCGCCACGGGAACGGCCAAAGCGCAGACGGAACGGAAAAAAGGCTGTTCTTTTGAACGTATCATTTTCTGTTCTCCTCGATCCATCTGACCGCGAAATCTACCAGTTCCCTTTGGCGCATAAAGGTCACTGTCCCATTTCCCAAGACGGCTTTGGCAACCGGACAACTTGCCTCAAAAGCCTGACCGATCTGGTCAAAATTCTCTCCGTCCACAAAAAGCGTCTCATAAGACTTCCAGACGCGCACGCCATTTTCCATAATCGCGCTGCTTTCCACGGTGTTGTGTTTGCCAGGGTAATCAGCCCGCACATCGGCCAGGTGGAGGGAGGTGTTTTTGTCGTAGCCCACACCGATCAACAGCACGTAGCCGTCCAACTCGTAAAGCTTGCCGATGGGCGAGCCGTCTCCAAAGATATTGGACAGGTCGTGGCTTTCCGTCAGGTACTTGGCGTATCGGCCCCAGGCCGCCACGGACCTGGCCGGATGGCCGCTGCGGACTGTCCCCGGCCACCGGCGGAACATCTCCGCCACGGCACCCATAGTGTTGGTGGGCGTGATGTCCCTGTCGTAGGCCGGCCAGTTGTCCCGGATGAGCTGCCACCATTCCTGGGG
>CANQRW010000112.1 GCA_947626365.1 uncultured Lachnospiraceae bacterium | reverse complement strand
TTTTTGTTGCCTGAAAGACGTGCCATAGAAAGTCTTTTATGACCGAAAATCATTTCACAGATATTTTATAATTATAAACAATATTTTATTTGTATCCCGGCGTTTTATAGACTATAATAAACTCATTCGAGATTTCATTGATCAGTTGTCATTCTGTTGATTATTCCGGCCGATTGGCCCAGTTTCCTCGACTGCCCCATTTCACCGTGCAAGGCTGTAATTCAGTTTGCATAAATATTTTTTTAAGGAGGTATACGCTATGGTATACGAGACGTTTCAAAAAAACATCACAGCAAAACTTCAGGACCGGCTGGGCGAAGGCTATAAGCTGATCATTCAAAAGGTCCCCAAGAATAACGGGCTGATTCTGGACGGCCTCTCTATCAGCCCCAGGAATCAGGCAGTGGCTCCCACCATTTATCTGAACCACTATTATGAACGGTTTCTGGAGGGGGTCTCCCTGGATTCCCTGGCGGAGGAAATCGCTGATATTTACAGAGAGAATTCCCCGGTTATTCATGTAGATTTCTCCATGCTTGGAGACTTCTCAAAGCTGAGAAGCCGCGTGGTCTGCCGGCTGATTCACACAGATTCCAATCAAAACCTGCTGGCAGATATTCCATCGGTCCCTTATCTGGATCTGTCCATTGTCTTTTATCTGTATCTGGAACAGAATGAATTCGGACAGATGACCGCCCTTATTCACCAGCGGCACATGAATATGTGGAACACGACCCCGGACGAACTTTACTCCCTGGCCTGCGCCAATACCCCTCGTCTGCTGCCCAGCAGCCTGAAAACCATGACCCAGGTCATCAAAGATATCGTCAAAGAACATTTTGGGAAGCAATACCGGGAAGAGCTTCTGGATGGGATTCTTCCGAAGCATGAGGATTCTCCCATGTATGTGCTGAGCAATTCCACTGGAATCAACGGGGCAGCGGCCGTCACATATCCCGACGTCCTGAAGAATATAGCTGACACATTAAAAAAGGACCTGGTAATCCTGCCTTCCAGCATTCACGAGGTTCTTCTGATTCCCTATGACAATCATGTGGATTTCGATGAACTGACCGAGATGGTCACTTCCATCAACCGGGAGCAGGTCCCTCTGGAAGACAGGCTCTCGAACCACGTATACTTCTACTCCAGAACCAGCAATCGGTTAAGTATCGCTCCCGGCCGCGCATCCACGTATACTTCATAGTTTTCACAGTTCTTTCATCCTATCAGAATCATTCCCATCTGGTATACCAGCACAGACATTCCCCATGCTACCAGCAGCTGGAAACATACCATGCCAAGGGTCCACTTCAAAGACCCGGTTTCCCTTCTCACCACGCCGACCGCAGCGATGCAGGGGGAATACAGCAGGCAGAATACCATAAGCGCATAGGCATTCAAAGCTCCGAAACCGGTCTGAATCAGCTGGCCGGACAATTGGGCCATTCCGGCAGCAGAATTGATATTGCCAATGCCATAAAGCACAGAAAAGCTGGATACTACCACCTCTTTGGCGGACAGACCGGACAGAAGCGCCACCCCAATCTGCCAGCTTCCAAGCCCGGCCGGACGAAGAACCGGCACCAAAAGTCTTCCGAACATGGCCGCAAAACTGACCGATACATCCTCCACAAATCCGCCGGGGCCGATATTCAGCACAAACCACAAGATGATGGAAGCCACAAAAATCGTAGTCCCGGCTTTACTCAGATAATCTTTTACCTTATCCCAGACGTAGATCGCTACCGTCCGTGAATTAGGAGTCTTGTATTCCGGAAGTTCAATCAGCAAAGTATCTTCTTCCGTGGACCTGGATGTCTTATGCACGATAAAAGCAATGACAATCGCCACGATTAGTCCCAACAGATACAGAGAATACGCCACCAGCAGCGCCCTGTCGCCAAAAAACATAGAAGAAAACAGCACGTAAATCGGCAGCCTGGCCGAGCAGGACATAAACGGCGTGATCAGGATTGTGCGGAGCCGGTCTCTCCTGGTGGCCAGCGCCCTGGTCGCCATGACGGCCGGAACCGTGCAGCCGAAGCCCAGCAGCATAGGCAGAAACGCTTTCCCGGACAGACCCACTTTACTCATGGTCTCATTCATCACATAGGCCACTCTTGCCATGTAACCGCTGTCCTCAAGAAATGCCAGGGCAAGAAACAGAATAAATATATTAGGCAGAAACGTTAAGATCCCGCCTACTCCGGCCACCACGCCGTCCACCAGCAGGGAAATCAGCCAGCCGGAGGTACCTGCCGCAACCAGGCCGTTGTAAACAGCTCCTGAGACATATTCCAGCGCTGTCTCAAAGTAGCCTTTCAGAAAATCGCCTACTGTAAAGGTCAAAAAGAATACAAGCGCCATAATGCCCAGGAAAATCGGTATCCCTAACACCGGATGAACCAGATAATGATCGATTTTATCGGTGAACGCAGATTTTTCCTCCTTATTGAACAGGCATTCGCGTACCACTTCCTCTATGTAATCGTATTTTTCGTTGGTAATCTGCTTCTCATACGAACGGTCCACGATTCCGGTCAGATCTATGGGATGATCTTTGGCCACCTCGTCATCACATTCCAACAGCTTCACCGCGTGCCAGCGAAGGTTGCCCATTTCTCCGTATTTCCCGCGCAGGGCCTGTTCCACCTGATCGATTTTTCTCTCCAGGCCATCTGTATAATGGACTACAATTCCATGAGGTCCCTCCTCATAGTGATGGACCACGGCATGAAGAAGCACATCCAGGCCGGATCTTTTCCTGGCGGACACCGGCACTACCGGAATTCCTCCCAACATCTCCGGAAGCCTGTGCATATCGATCTCCATCCCCCGCTCCTCAATAATATCCATCATATTCAGAGCCAGAATGACCGGTTTCTTCAGTTCAAGAAGCTGCATGGTCAGATAGAGATTCCGTTCCAGAGAGGATGCATCCACTACATTGATGATCACATCAACGTCCTCATCTTCAATACATTTTCTGGTCACAATCTCTTCTATGGTATAGGAAGTCAGACTGTAGATTCCCGGCGTATCGATCATCCGGATGGGGCGGCCCTTGTAACTGGTCTCCCCTTCCACACGCTCCACCGTAACACCCGGCCAGTTGGCCACCTTCAGCTTGGCTCCCGTAAAGGCATTGAAAAGCGTGGTCTTGCCGCAGTTGGGATTGCCTACAAATCCTACGGTAATCGGACTGTTATTTCCTCCCGCTTCTTTCTTCAGAGGAGGCTGCGTCTCTGTCAAACCTTTCATTACGCCGTCACTCATGACTGCACCGCCTTTCCGCAAGCGCCGGTTCCCGATATCTCCTCAACATCAATTCCTTCTGCGATTCTCTTTCCCAGAGCCAGCCTGGTACCGCGTACCTTAATAATCAGGCTCCCGCTTCCCTTTTTGTTCAACACTGCCACTGTCGTCTGTTCATTGACTCCCAGGGCTTCCATTCGTCTGGTAATCCGTTCTTCCACATGGACGCCGGTAACCAGATACGTTTTTCCTATCTCTCCCTCAATCAGCCGCATGCTTACATCTCCTGTATTATCTGCAACCCGGCAACCTTATAACCTATATATGCCGTTTTGTCTTATATTATGGTTTCAGCCGTCTAAAACTTATCCGACAGCTTTTAACACCATGTAGCATACTCTTATTGAGAATTATTGTCAACCTACTCCAGCTCCAGCAGCATCTTTTTCACTTCCAGCATCCGGTCTCGCAGCACGGCAGCTTCCTCGAAATTCAGTTCCGCCGCAGCCTTATGCATCTTCTTCTGCAGTTCCTTCATCAGCTTATTCAGTTCCGCTGCATCCATAGACTCCAGATCCTTTTCCCTATCCTTCGCCTTCAAATCTTCATCCGCAGCCTTCGAAATCGCGATCAGATCCCGGACCGCCTTGCGGATACTGGTAGGCGTGATTCCATGGTCTTCATTGTACTGCTGCTGAATCCTGCGCCGGCGGTTGGTCTCATCAATAGCATGTTTCATGGAATCGGTGATCACATCCGCATACATGATCACATGGCCGTCCACATTTCTGGCCGCCCGGCCGATGGTCTGCACCAGGGAAGTCTCTGACCGGAGGAAGCCCTCCTTATCCGCATCCAGGATGGCTACCAGGGATATCTCCGGAATATCCAACCCCTCCCGAAGCAGATTAATTCCCACCAGAACATCAAACACGTTCATCCGCATATCCCGGATAATCTCGGCACGTTCCAGGGTATCGATATCCGAATGAAGATATTTTACGCGGATTCCCACCTCGCGCATGTAATCCGTCAGATCCTCTGCCATCCTCTTGGTCAGAGTCGTGACCAGCACCTTGCTGCCCCTCGCCGTCTCCTTATTGACCTCTGCAATCAGATCATCGATCTGACCCTCCACCGGCCGTACAGATACCTCCGGATCCAGAAGGCCGGTAGGCCGGATAATCTGTTCCGTCCGAAGCATCTCGTGATCCGCCTCGTAGTCGCCAGGTGTTGCCGACACAAACATCATCTGATCGATTTTGCTCTCAAACTCCCCAAAATTAAGGGGACGGTTGTCCAAAGCCGATGGAAGACGGAATCCGTAATCCACCAGAGTCTGCTTCCGGGACCGGTCTCCATTGTACATCCCCCTCACCTGGGGCAGCGTCATGTGAGACTCATCCACAATCATCAAAAACTCATCCGGAAAATAGTCGATCAAAGTGTAGGGCGGCTCTCCCGGCGCCGTCCCGGTCAGATGGCGGGAATAATTCTCGATACCGGAACAGAATCCGGTCTCCCGCATCATTTCCACATCAAAGTTCGTCCGCTCCGCAATCCGCTGGGCCTCAAGAAGCTTATCCTCACTCTTAAAATAGGCCACGCGCTCTTTCAATTCTTCCAGAATCGTCTGAGTGGCCCGCTCCATCTTCTCCGGCGCTACCACATAATGGGACGCAGGAAAAATCGCCACATGCCCCAGCTGCAGCTTTACTTCCCCTGTCAGGGCATCAATCTCCGAAATCCGATCCACTTCATCACCGAAAAACTCCACCCGGTAAGCGGCGCTGTCCGAGTAAGCCGGAAAAATCTCCACTACATCGCCCCGGACACGGAAGGTCCCCCGATGAAAATCCATGTCATTTCTCTCATACTGAATATCAATCAGCTTGCGAATCACCTCGTCCCGGTCCTTCTCCATCCCGGGCCGCAGGGAAATCACCATATTCTGATAGTCGATAGGGCTGCCCAGGCCATAGATACAGGACACGGAAGCCACAATAATCACGTCGCTCCGCTCCGACAGGGCCGCCGTGGCCGAGTGGCGCAGCTTGTCAATCTCATCATTGATATCGGAGTCCTTTTCGATGTAGGTATCGGTGGACGGAACATAGGCTTCCGGCTGATAATAATCATAATAGGACACAAAATACTCCACCGCGTTCTCAGGGAAATATTCCTTGAACTCGCCGTAAAGCTGCGCCGCCAGGGTTTT
>CANQRW010000111.1 GCA_947626365.1 uncultured Lachnospiraceae bacterium | reverse complement strand
CAGTTGTTCCCCGAGTGCGTTGTTTCTGTACCCATTCCGGGTAGGTTTTTTCTGATTTTGGCATAAATACCCTCCTTCTTGCATAGGTGTCATATACCCATGCTATATAGATATCATACTTCTACATGGCAAAAAAATCAAGAGTTATGGAAAATTTTGTATAGCATCCATAACTCCCGATATAATCAAATTTTTTTCCGGTTAAGATTATTCTTCATGAAACAACCCTGCGTTTTTATCCCGAAATATCGAAAGAAAGTATTATATGGGAAAATACGGGATGATGTGCGGGAGATCATAAGTACACTATGTAAGTACAAAAATGTTGATATCATAGCGGGAGCAGTATGCATCGATCATGTACATTTGAGTGTTGCAATACCGCCGAAGATCAGCATATCCAATTTCATGGGGTACTTTTATGAAAAGAAATATTTTATGAAAAGAAGCCTTTCGCAACGCTGCTTGATGTAATGAACCTGTCAGGATTTCTTTCCATAAAATACTGCCATTGCTTTCTTCCAGCGTTTATGGTTTCCTGTTCTTATCAAAAGAACAGGAGGAAGAAGTATGGAACACACAAACAGCTTACAGCAGGTGGTAAAAGATGCTGCCGCTGAAATGGAGCGGCTCGGATATTCCGCCAGCAGTATGAAACATTACCATGAGGTATGGAACAGGTACCTGAAATTTACGGCCTCTGATACGGTTGACCGGGCAGATATGGACCGCTTTCTTGCCAGGAAATATGGGATTTCTTCAAATAAACCCACCCGGTATCAGAGAAGCGCGCTCCGGGCTATGAATGTATTGGAGCATTATTTCAGGATGGGGAAAATATATATACGGTTTCCCCTTGCCAGCCCGGTATCGGATGAAAATGTTCTGTCCCCGGCTGCAGATGAATTCTTATCCTGGATGAAAGAATCCGGGTATGCGGCTTCCACAGCGCACACGCATGAAAGGGTTGTAAGGCGTTTCCTGAATTCCGCTGCGGAACATGGGGCGGAAGAAATATCCTCTGTCCGCGCCGGCCACATTTTCGCGTTTATCCAGGAGATCACGGGCCATAATGGGAAAGCGTCTTATGAACTGAATTCCCTCAGGGTGTTCTTCCGCTATCTGTACCACAGCGGAAAACATATCGAAAATCTTGCCTATTTTATCCCTGCTTCTAACAGGCTGCGGCTCCGTGAGCATCTCCCATCCGTGTGGGAAGAAGAGGATATCAGGGCGATCCTGCAGTGCATAGACAGGGGAAACCCGGTTGGTAAGCGTGATTACGCGATGATACTCCTGGCTGTCAGGCTTGGCCTGAGGGGAAGCGATATCAAATCCCTCCGTTTTTCCAACCTGGACTGGGAAAAGGATACCCTGACGGTGATCCAGCAGAAGACCGGGGAATCCCTGGCGCTGCCCCTTACAGAAGAAGTGGGCATGGCACTCGTGGATTATCTGAAGGAGGGCCGCCCTTTCTCAGATGAGCCGTATATATTTCTCTCCCTGAAAACCCCTTACCAGCCACTTTCTAGAGAGAATCATCTCCACCAGGTACTGAATAAGTATATCCGGCGCTCAGGCGTCATCCTTTATAACGACAGAGCGCATGGCATGCACAGCCTGAGGCATACGCTGGCTTCCAATCTGTTGAAGCAGGGGACTCCGCTTCCCGTGATTTCAGGCATCCTTGGCCACCGCGATTCCGGCACTACCATGGAATACCTCCGGATTGACATGGAACAGCTGCGTTCCTGTACGTTGGAAGTGGAGGTGCCCTATGGGAAGTAAATCCTGTTTCTCCAGCTGCTTCGCGCCAGTTCTCCAAGCCTTTCTGGAAGAAAAGCGGGCGCTGGGGTATAAGTATGAAACCGAGATGCGCATCCTCAGCCATTTCGACAGGCATTGTTCGTGCCGCTGCAGTACGCCGGTCCTCTGCCAGGAGCTTGTACAGGGATATGTGTCCCTGGACAGGAACCGGTCTGCCCATACCAGGCAGAACATCATATGCCTGATGCGGCAGCTGGCTTTTTACCTGATCCGCCATGGATATCCGGCATGGGTTTTCCCGAAAGAATGGTTCCCGCATAAGGAGCAGGTATATAAGCCCTATATATTTACGCGCCGGGAGATCAGTCTTTTTCTGGAGCGGACAGAAATGATTTCTCCAAACAGGCGTTTCCCGAGACGTCACAGGACCCTTCCGCTCCTGTACCGTACCCTTTACTGCTGCGGCCTCAGGGTATCCGAGGCCACCGGACTGACCCTTAGAAATGTCGATTTGAAAAATGGCATCCTTTTGATACAGGATGCAAAGGATTTCCGTGACCGTATCGTCCCTCTGTCTGATGATCTTTCTGAAAGATACAGGGAATACTGCCGCCTGGCGCACCTGTTTTCTTCATCCGGGGATTACTTTTTCAGTTCGGACTATGGGAAACGCTACAGCACCGCCTCTCTTGAGAAAAACTTCAGGGAGATACTTTGGGGATGTGGTATTTCCTATCGCGGAAGGGAAAAAGGGCCGCGCCTGCATGATCTCCGCCATACCTTCTCGGTACACTGCCTTCAGAACGCCATGAAAGCGGGACGGGATATCCAGGAATTCCTTCCGGTACTGTCCGCCTATCTCGGCCATAGAACGTTAAGCGGAACTCAGCGGTATCTCCACCTGACAGCAGAGCTTTATCCCGATATCCTTGAACAGATGGAAGGATGGGGGAAAGGGATCATCCCGGGAGGAAGCAGCCATGAATGATGATACCGGAAAATTCGCATCTCTGCTCTCCGGATTTTTAACGGATTATCTGACGGTCCAGAAGAATCTGAGCCGCAACACAGTCGTTTCTTATCGGGATACGTTTATCCTGCTGTTTCAGTTCATGCAGCATAGATTTGGCCGGCCTCCTGAAAGACTGAAACTTGGGGACTTCCATGCCGGATGTATCCGGGATTTTCTGCGGTGGCTTGAGGATGAGAGGCACTATTCCATATCCTCCCGCAACCAGCGGCTTGCGGCCATCAATGCCTTTTTCCGGTATGCAGTGTTCCTGCATCCGGAATTGATCCAAACATGCCATCAGGTGCTTGAGATCCCTTATAAGAAAGTGCCGCAGGAAACGATCCGTTACCTTACAGAGGAACAAATGGAACTGCTCCTGGCCCAGCCGGATCTTTCCAGCCCTTCCGGACTCCGGGATGCGGCTTTGCTCAGTCTTCTGTATGATTCGGCAGCCCGTGTGCAGGAATTCATTGACCTGGATTTATGCGACCTGAAAACCGGCAGATCCGCTGCCCTTACCCTGACAGGAAAGGGCAGGAAGACAAGGCAGGTCCCTATCATGGAAAACACTTCCCGATTGATAGAAAATTACCTGAAATACAGGTTCTCTTCAAAATCCGGGGATGGTTCTGCACCGCTTTTTATCAATCACATGGGAAAACGCTTCACACGGCCCGGTATTACCTATGTACTTCAGAAATACAGCCTGTCTGCATTTGGAGAGGCTGGCATCGGCTTTCCGATCACGTCGCATATCATGAGGCACAGCAAAGGGATCCATATGCTGCATGCAGGCATCAATGTTTATTACATCAAAGAATTCCTTGGCCATTCTGACCTGTCTACAACGGAGCGCTATTATGTACGGGCAGATACAGAGATGAAAAGGAAGGCGCTTGCAAAAATGACTTCATCCACGATTCCTGACGCATTGGGAGAGATGCCGGCATGGAAAAAGGACTCTGATTTACTTGCCTGGCTTAAATCTCTTGGATAACGCCCCAGAGAGATTTATGGAAAGAAATCCGGACAGGTTCATTACATTAGGCAGCGTTGTGAAAGGTTTCTTTCCATAAAATCTTTCTATTCATAAAAATATCCCATAAAGGAGGATACACTGATTTTCGGCGGTATGCTTACGAGCATATGCACATGATCCGGCATAACATGTCCTTCCAAAATCTCCACACCTTTATAGCTGCATAATTGCTTTAAAATATCCCGCAGATCAGTTTTGTATTGATTATAGATTATTTTTCGTCTATACTTAGGGGTGAAGACGATGTGATACTTACACATCCACTTCGTATGTGCAAGCGAATTCGTTTGCTTTGCCATGAAATCACCTTTCCTTTCTTTAATAGTGGCCTGAACAACCCTATTATAACGGAAAGGTGATTTTTTGTATAACAATCGTCGCGCACCCGCATAGCGGGTGGTTTAACGTTGAGCACGTTTCCGTTTCTCTGTTGAGAAACTCCAACGCACTCAACAGGGTCTATCCGACCCACAACCAAATTTTCAGCTGAAGCTGAAAAGATCCATTTGAATTCTCATTTGCAGAGCAATCAAGAAAAAAGAGGCAGTCCGGAAGATATGGCCTGTCTCTTTTTTATGCTCAAAAATAAAAAGGTATCAGTGAAAAATGTATGAATACCTGCTGAAGTTGCCGTATAAATTTGTTCCCAAAATCACCATTTTTTGGGAACAAAATTCGTATTTTACCCAGGGTTCCCGCAAATAAAGAAGCCCGGAAACCTCGATTTTACGAGGTTTCCGGGTAACTTCATCATCTGCGGGAAATGGGACTTGAACCCACACGATTATACAATCACTAGATCCTTAGTCTAGCCTGTCTGCCAATTCCAGCATTCCCGCGAACTCTGATAGTATAGCACAGATTTTACGATCTGGCAACTTGTTTTTTAAAAAAGTTTGAAAAAGAAACGGCAAAAAGTTACTTTTCACACGGTAGCCAGAAAGAGCCGATGACTCTTACTTTAAACCGTAACTGTCACCGGCTCTTTTAGGGAAGACATCCTTTTGTCTGGAGGTGGCTTCTTCCGGGTAAATATGTCCGATATCGCTTGATACACATTTTCATTTTTTGAGCGCAGCAAATAGACGATGCTCAGGCCATCGCATATATATCCCAGGTTCTTCCGGCTCCGAAAAACCGTTGCCTGCTTTTGTTTCCTCTTGTATGTCCTGGCCAGCCGTTCGCATAACGAATTGTTTGCCGGTACGTGTTTGTCATGGAGAAATAAAAGTTCACTTTCCTTATATTTCCGCAGTCTCAGGAACAGGTTATATCCTTCCCTGTAATAATCATTGGGCGGTTCTTCCGTATACTCTTTCTCCGCTAGTTCCAGATACTCATCGTATCTCGCTTCAAATCCCTTTACGGTTTCTTCATCCGCTTCCCCTTCCCCCAGGCTGTTCCTGTAATGCAGCATTTCCCGGAACAGCCCGTGCATCTTTTCGTTCCATTCCCGTTCCGGCTCATTCTGTTCGCTCCCGGTCAGGTACCGGCAGTTATGCTGCATGCATTCCTGATGCCTCAGGCCATAATGGTAAAACGTGGGGTCGTGGTCATGGACCACCGTTCCCACATAGTTTTCCAACGGCGTCCCTCGGATCCCTTCATGCCCTTTTTTCTCCCTCCCCATATACAGCGCTGCATCCTCTGACGGCGATGCCAGGATCAGAACCTGGGCGCTCTTTCCGTTCACGTTCGCATTGGTGAAATCCGCATTCATGACTGGCGAGGACATGAGCCTGCTGATGATCTCTTCCTTTTCCGGCTGGCTCTTCCCGGAAAATTCCCGGCACAGCCCGTTGACCAGCCCGTCGGACAGTTCGACCTCCCCGCCTGTCAGTTCACGGATCAGCCGCCGGATCTTCCCATGGGAAACATGGCATTCATTCCCCAGCAGGAATGCCAGCGCCTTTATGGTCCCGTCATAATTCA
>CANQRW010000110.1 GCA_947626365.1 uncultured Lachnospiraceae bacterium | reverse complement strand
ATGCTGATCGTTTACTATTCGTGGTCGAATGGGAACACAGAGAAAATTGCGGAGATGCTGCAAAAAGCGACCGGCGCTGATATTGCGAAAATCGAAACGGTCAAGCCCTATGAGGGCAGCTATCAGGATGTGGTGGATCAGGGAAAACGGGAGGCGGACAGCGGTTTCCAGCCGGAGATCAAACCCCTGCCGTATTCCGCCGCCGACTATGATGTGATCGCCGTCGGAACGCCTACATGGTGGTACACCATGGCTCCTGCTGTCCTGACCTATCTGAACAGTCAGGATTGGAACGGAAAAACGGTCGTTCCGTTTATGACGAACGCAGGCTGGCCGGGTCATGTGATCAAGGATATGAAAAAAGCCTGCAAGGGCGCAAATTCCACCTTTGATTTGCAGGTGAAGTTTGACGCGGACGGCGGAAGTCGTATGGAAACACCCGAAAACGAAATCCAAAAATGGATCGAGTGCGTAAAGGGATTATGTGAGTAAGCTGCAACAGGCGGACAGGAGAAAGAGATGAAAGCCAAAAAGATCATAAAAATCATCATAGACACTGCCATGCTCATTCTCCTGCCTCTGCTCATGGCGTATTCACTCATTGGAGAGACAGCGCACGAATGGCTGGGGATTTGTCCTGATGTCCGTTCATGTAGGCAAAGGCAATCACGCCGGGACGCACCGCGCGGGGAAGAAGAGGGGCGTTGCCGTTTTGTTATGGGCGGCCGTCATCGCCGTGTCAATTTATGGAGCATGCGCATTTGTAACCCGCGACATGGCTTCCTATCTCATATTGAAGAATCAGTTTGTTTTCTTTGATTTTGGACAGTCGCGCCTGCGGTTTATGGCGGACTACGCCTCCATGATGTGCCTTTTTGCCTGTATTGGCGCTGCTCTTTCCAAAGGGCTGAAAATGCTGAATCGACCGAAACGAGGAATTTCAAAAGATGAATAGGTTTTTGAATACGATCACTTCTGCCGGGGGAGCAAAAAGAGCCTGCACAAACTGCGGAAGATGCAAAGCGGCGTGTCCCGCGGGCATCGACATTCCCGCAGTTATCGGAGCATACGGGCGGCATGAGAAAAAAGGCTGGGCTGTGATAGAAACGCTGCCTGCACCTGCCGGGCCGGAGGATTGCATCGAGTGCGGAGCCTGCACCGCCTGCTGCCCGCAAAAAATCGCGGTAAAAGATTTCGTGCGGGAACTTGCCATGCAGCAGTGCCAGCATAGGAGCCATCCGGCCTATGTGAGCGCATTGAGATAAATGAAGGAGGTTTTGTGTATGAAAAGAACAGTTTCATTGATTATAGCAGTATGTTTGCTGCTTCTTATGGCGGCTTGCGGCGCAAATCCGTCCCCCAGCTATGGAGCCACTGATACACCATCATCCGAGGAGCAGGAGGAATCTTCTTCCTCGTCCGACATATTGGAACCGTCCGCTCCGGTGGAAAGCTCCTCGGAAACATCGGAACCTTCCGAAAATGGCAAAGAAAGCTCTGTCATCTATTTCACATCCGATATTTCCCCGGAGGGAATGCTGGCAATCTATGAGGCTCTTGGCTGGACGCCCACCGGCAATGTGGCGGTGAAGCTGTCCACCGGCGAGCCTCCGGCAAGCAATTATCTCCGCCCGGAACTGATAAAAAATGTGGTGGATGCTGTAAATGGTACGATCGTTGAGTGCAACACCGCATACGGCGGCTCACGCTCCGAGACGGCCATGCACTATCAAGTGGCGAAGGATCACGGTTTTACCGAAATCGCGGACTTTAAGATTTTGGACGAGGACGGATTCATGACTTTGCCTGTGGAGGGCGGCAGCGTACTTACGGAAAACTATGTGGGCGCGGCGTTTGACGATTATGATTCCTACGTCGTCCTTTCCCATTTCAAGGGACACGCTATGGCGGGCTTTGGCGGAGCCATCAAAAATATCTCCATCGACTGCGACTGCGACGGGAACCCCGCCGAGCCGGACATCCACGATATCGGTATTTTGGCTTCCACCGATCCGGTTGCCATTGATCAGGCATCCATAGACCTGTGCTTTGCCGCCGAGGGCAGCGAGAGCCTGCAGCAGCGGGTGGAGCGGCAGAACGGACTTCACACGCTGGAACACGCCGAGGAAATCGGCTTAGGCAGCCGCAGCTACGATTTGGTGAACATAGATGAGTGAGGTCGTCCAGGTTCTGCAAAGAGAGTTTGTCTATATTCAATATTACTTCCAGCTCCAGCTCCGGCAGATTGCCGCATACTGGATTTGTGGAATGGTCGTCGGCTCCCTCGTTTCGGTGTTTGCAAAGGACACGATTCACGGAGCCTTTGACCGTATCCGGGATAAGAAGTGGGGGCTGTGGGGCGTTGTCCCGGCAAGTCTGTTAGGTATTGCCTCCCCGCTTTGTATGTACGGCACGATCCCCATCGCGGCGTCCTTCTCCAGGCACGGAATGCGCCACGACTGGCTGGCGGCGTTTATGATGTCCAGTGTTCTTCTGAACCCGCAGCTTATCATGTATTCCACCGCTTTGGGCGTGACGGCGCTGGTGATCCGTATCGTGTCCTGCACGGTCTGCGGGATTGTTGCGGGTATTGTGGTACATATCTTCTACAAAGATAAGCCGTTTTTCAATTTTGAGGGTTTTGAGCCGAGGGCAAGTCACGACACCCACCCGAACCTGTTCCTGCGGTTTCTCTTTAATCTCGGCAGGAACATCAAGGCAACCGGGCTGTACTTTCTGTTGGGTGTGCTGCTTTCGGCCCTGTTCCAGCGGTATGTCCCGGCGGATAAATTCGCCGCTCTGTTCGGTGAGGCAAACGAGGGCTTCGGCGTCCTGATGGCGGCGACCATCGGCGTTCCGCTCTATGCCTGCGGCGGCGGGACGATCCCGCTGATTCGGGAATGGCTTGCCATGGGCATGAGCATGGGCAGCGCCTCGGCCTTTATGATCACCGGCCCGGCGACCAAGATCACAAACCTAGGCGCGTTGAAAATCGTGCTGGGTATGAAGCGGTTTTTATTGTATCTTGCTTTTGTCATGGCATTTTCGCTGATGACAGGGCTGATTGTGAATGTTGTAATATGATTAGAAAAGCCCCAGTCAGTCCTGCGCATGGATTGACTGAGGCTCCTAATTACGTCAGTATGCAAAAAACACGCCAGTGACGCTCTTTTTGTATTACGTCAGTATACAACAAACGCACCAGTGACGCATTTGTTGCATTGAAAACCTCGATTGCCGCGAAGTTTATTTCGTTCCGAAGATCCGGTCTCCGGCGTCGCCCAGGCCGGGGCAGATATATGCCGCGTCGTTGAGGCAGCGGTCCAGATGGCCTATGTAGATCTGAACGTCGGGGTGCGCCTCGTGGAGACGATTCACGCCCTCCGGCGCGGCGATGATGCACATGAACTTGATGTGTCTTCCGCCGTGCTGTTTGATGAAATCAACGGCGGCCACAGCGGAACCGCCGGTAGCCAGCATGGGGTCGGTGACTACGATGGTTCTCAGCTCGATGGGGCTGGGCAGCTTGCAGTAGTACTCGTGAGGCTCGTGGGTCTCCTCGTCACGGTAGAGGCCGATATGGCCTACCTTGGCGGATGGCACCAGTGCCAGGATTCCGTTGACCATGCCCAGGCCGGCGCGGAGAATGGGAACTACAGCCAGCTTCTTGCCGGCCAGAACCGGCGTCATACATTTCTCGATGGGGGTCTCCACCTCCACATCCATAAGGGGAAGATCCCTCAGGGCCTCAAATCCCATGAGCATGGCAATCTCACCGATCAGATTGCGGAATTCATTGGTTCCTGTGTTCTTGTCTCTCAGCATGGAAATCTTGTGCTGAATCAGCGGATGATCTAAAATGGTTACGTTCTCCATAGTACAAAACCTCCTCCTTCTTTTGTTGAATCTCATTGACGGCGTCCAGCGTCCCTTATCCTAAACTGCAGGCGAATCGGTACGGTATCGGCATGCAGATCAAACCTTAGTATCAGTCTATCAAAATTTCAACAAAAGTTCAAGCAGATATGCCATAAAAGAAAAACCGCAGCCTCAGTAGAACTGAGAACCGCGGTGCCCCTGCCAAGGAGTGCCGGCTGCGGGACTTGAACCCGCACGTAGTCACCTACAACAGATTTTGAGTCTGCCTCGTCTGCCATTCCGACAAGCCGGCCGGATATGTCGCTGCAACGAAATTTAGTTTATCATATGTTTTGGGCTTTGGCAAGTAAATTCATTGAAAAAATACATTTTCTGATGTATGATAATAGCAGTTTACGCATGATTCGGTGTCCGATTGGTTTACGCCTGCGCTAAAAGATACTATCGGGTATTGGATGGAAGAAAGGAGCGGCAGCTTATGACATGCCGGGAAGCAGAACGGCTGGTAATTCCGTTTATTCATTATGAACTGGACGACGATACGGCGGCCCGGTTTCTGGAACATATCGACCATTGCCCGGACTGCCGGGAAGAACTGGAGATCTACTATACGGTGGAAGAGGGCATTAAGCAGCTGGATGAAGAGGACATGACAATCAATGACATTAAAGGCGCCATGGAGGAAGATATCCGCGCTACCAGGCAGAGACTGTACAGTGTGAGGCTGCTGAATATTATCCGCTATGCGGCGGATACCCTGATTGCCATGGGAGTGACAGTCATGCTGATCCTTCAGTTCCGTCTCTGGTGGCAGAACGGAATTTAAAAGTACCTTTTGATGTAGCGGATTTGAAAATTGTTGATGAATTGAAAATGCAGGTTTTTATCTTGCAGATTGAACTTGCAGGGAAACTTAAGAGTACTTCGTTTCAATAAGAAATTTAAAAGGGGAAGAGCAGCAATGGAAAATCTGGACAAGCTTGTACGCCAGCTTTGTTCCTACCCGGACGAAACGCCATGGCTTGAGTTTAAGTATAATAATTATGAACCTGAAATGATTGGCAGGGATATTAGTGCGCTTGCAAACGGCGCTACATTAGAGGAAAAAAGCTGCGCCTATTTTATTTGGGGAATTAAAAATGATACTCATGAAATAGTGGGTACAAATTATAATCTTCAAACGTTAAAAAAGGGCAATGAAGAGCTGGAAAACTGGCTTCGTGGGCTGTTGTCAAAAAATGCCGATTTTGAATACCGCACAGTAGAAATGGATAATGTAACTGTGGGGGTGATGATCATCCAATGTGCGTTCAGTCAACCTGTTACATTTCAAAAAACAGAGTATATCCGTGTGGGCAGTTATACCAAGCAATTATTGGAGTATCCCGCTTTGCAGTCTAAGCTGTGGGGACGGCTTCATAATCGTAATTTTGAGGAACAACCTGCTGCACAGGATTTAGATTTATCTATTGCCCTGCGTATGTTGGATTACGGTGTCTATTTTGATTTAATCGAAATACCGCAACCTGCTTCTGCAGAAAATATTGCGCATTATATGTTGGAGGAAGGCATCTTATCATGTCAGGATAATGGTCTGTATACAGTTACCAATATGGGGGCAATCTTGTTCGCAAAACGTCTTGCGGACTTTCCTAAACTGTCCAGAAAAGCAATTCGTGTGATTCAATTTGAAGGAAATAACCGGTTGAGCATGCTTAAGGAGGATGTTGGCGGAAAGGGATATGCCGTTGAATTTGAAAGAATCATTAAATATATTGAGGCGTTGATTCCAACGCAGGAAATCATTACGGCTGCTTTTAGGGAAAAGAAATCTGCCTATCCCATGCTTGCTGTCAGGGAAGCCGTTGCTAATGCTCTGATTCACTGCTTATGGAAAGCTTTCCATAAATTATGTTATGTAAAGTCAATAGTTATGCAAAGTTCGTTCTTGTTTTGCCCAAAACAGGAACTTTTT
>CANQRW010000109.1 GCA_947626365.1 uncultured Lachnospiraceae bacterium | reverse complement strand
CTCTGATATCAAGGGAATTCCATTTTGCACAGACAATAGTCGGTGCGGTTGAAATCCGATTTTAAGGGCTTTGTATTATTTAAAAGTTTATTTTTTCGTGCTGACCTTTTCTGTTATATATGATGAGCCGGCAAAATTTTCCGCACAAAAAACCACCCTTATATACTTTACGACAACAAGGGTGGTATAGGTCGGCACCTCGCATAGACAGCTGTCCCTTTTTCTGTTACAGATAAGTCAGCATGAATTTTTAAGGTATTTCAGGAATAGGAAGCACATCGCTACGCCATAAGGCTCCCAACCCACCGGACGATTTCATCAGCCATCCGGACGGCTTCTTCCGCGTGCCTGTCTTCCAGGAAGAGTTCATTGGGATACCTGGCGGATATCCCATACGGGGTCAGCGTATCTGCATAGTCGTAATATTTTTCCTCTATCGTCACTTTGTTTTTTATCTGATCCAAAAGAAATGACAGGTCGTGCAGTTTTGGCAGACCACCCTCTGCGCCATGATACAGGATAAGCGCCTTGATCGCTTTTTCAGCTGATTGTTGGCTATGGTAACAGATGATCTCCAACGGCCGGGGATGATAGGAGGTCTCCAGATGTTTTGCTACTCCAAGATCCGTAAGCGCCATATCATATCATTCTTTCGTTTCCTGAGTCATATAGCAGAACCCCCTTTTGATAGACTTCATTTTCTACCGTCGATAACTGTTTTCTAGCTTCAAAACGGCTTTGGGTCCCGACAATGATATCTACCGGCCGCCGTTTTATCCTTCGGATAGCTTTATAGGCTCTCACCGTCTCTGCTGCCAGATCGGAAACATCATCCCCTACTATGATATAGAGATCCAGATCGCTCTTGTCGGTATATGTTCCTGCAGCAAAAGAACCGAACAGATATATCCGGATTGGCAGGAGCTGTTCCACAAGGCGGGACCTTAGTTCTTCGATCTCATATACAGGCATGAACGTCTGCCTCCTTTCTTCTTGTCCTGTCAAAGTTTATCTTATCAGAAAATTAGTATAAAGAGCATTATACTGCACGTCATCATGCTGGTATGGCACTAGCTGAGATCGCAGCAGTCACAAGAAAGGTGCGGAAAAAGTTTTGTGGTATCCTGAATCCCAGAAGGCTGTTTTCAGCATTCTAATCCCCGCTGCCTTCCGGCGTATCCTTTTTATTTATCCCATTCACATACGCGATAGCGTCAGTTCTCAGATCTTCATATATGTCGATAGCTGCCTGGATCATATTTTTTTCAGCAACGGAGGACTCACCATACCGGCTGCCCGCTTCCCACTCCGTAATTTCATCCGCCATTTCCTTTAATCGTTCCGGCACGATGAAGCCGCTTTCTCTTTCTATCCAGTCAATAAGAAAAAACAGGCTGTGGGTTTTATACTCCCGCCGTGTATCATCAATTCCAAGCCCCTCATGCAGGACATATTTTAATATTTTTTCTATTCCCTGCTGTGCATGATAAGCAGCAAGATCTGTCATCTGTTCGTCATTGGCCGGATTCCCGATTGGGGACAGAAGGAGCTTGGCTGTCTGGATATCCGCATTTGCCCTACTTAACAGCATATACGACAACCCCCTTTGTATCCACTTCATCTTTGATCTTACCCTTTAGTCGGTCATAAAAAAGAATATCACAATTTCCATCGCAGATCCTTGCCAGGTCCGCGCCAAGACGATATACCTTCAGACCCTTTTCCTGATAGGACACATCCGCGCAGATATCGATATCGCTTTCAGCCGTACAGTGGTCTGTCACTGCGCTGCCAAAGATAATGAGCCTTTTTACGATATCATGTTTTCGTACCGCTTCTATCATTTGATAGACATGATCCCTTTTTATCTTATTTACTTTTGAAACGTCTACCGTTTCTGTCATTCCACCGCCTCCAGCCAGTTGATGCGTTTCTGCTTTTCTCATGATAATCTTATCGTACCATAAGCATTTTCCGCCGTCAAGGAATGCGGTGCGGAAAACCTGATGAAAATACGTCCATTTTTACAGTCAAAATGCTCTCAAATCCGCATATTTCCTAGCTTTTTGCCATCTCCTTTATTTTCCATTATAGGAAGTATAATCGAATCGTAATGCAGACCGGGTCCCTGTAAGGGGGACTCAAATAAAGGAAAAAGGAGAGTGCATTTATTATGAGAAAGCAGACAAAAATCGCTGCGTTAGTATCCGCAGCAGCTCTGTTGACCATCGGTGCTTCCATGACTTCCTTCGCTGGCAAGTGGTCCTCACCAGACGGCGGCGTAACATGGGAGTATTTTGACAGCGACGGCGAGAGAGTGACAGACGAATGGAGAAAGTCCTACGGCGATTGGTTCTATCTGGGCGATGATGGCTACATGGTCACCGATCAGCTGATTGAGCCGGATGAAAACGGCGATATCTACTATGTAGGCAGCGATGGCAAGAGAGTTGTTAACGAGTGGAAGAGCATTCCTAATGAGGATGGCGACGAGGTCAATAACCAGCTTGTAAGTGATTTCTGGTATTATTTTGGCGCTAACGGGAAAGCCTACCGGCTTAAAGACAGCAGTAATAATTACAATAATTCTTTTGCCAAGAAGACTGTACCGTGGTCCGGTGGAAGCGGCATTTTCTTCTTTGATGCAGATGGACGTATGGCCAGCGGCTGGATAGACGATTATACCGATAATGATGGTAAGCAAAACATCTACTATCTTGGCGATGAGACAGAAGGCTGGGCGAGAGCCAAGGGAGTTCAGGGTTCTAATGGCTGGTACCTGCTGGAAGTTCCCGATGATTGGCAGGATGATGCTCCTGGCGACGGCAGTTATGAGGATGAGGAATGGTTCTATTTCCAGAGCAGTGGCAAGGCATATAAAGTTGATTCTAATAAAACGGACGATTATGTAACCAAATATATCGAGGGATATTACTATACCTTTGACCAGCATGGTGTTCTTCAGGATGAATGGTTCAAGGTATCTACGCCGCCAGATGCAAGTGGCGCGGCAGCCCTGACAGGCTATAATGGCCTCAAGACCGGCTGGGTATATACCACCAGCAAGCAGGATGAAGATAGCAGTGAATGGTACTATCTGGTGAACGTCGGCAATAATAAAGCAATGGCATTTGGTTCCACTTATAATGGAGACGTGGATCCTGGTGATGATAAGAAGAATTATATCGGAAAAGTTATCAACGGTAAGACGTATCTGTTCAACACCCTGGGCCAGATGGTAAATGGTATTGTAGAGATTAAAGCCGAGTATAAGGAAGTTGATGGAAAACAGGTGCTTGATCATTATACCAACTTTAGAACAACTTGGAACGGTGCGGATACAAATGTAAAACTGAATCCTGGATATTACCTGTTCAGCAAGGAAAGCCATGCATCTGGTGGTAAGGATGGTCGTATGCTGACCGGCAAGCAGTCTATTGTCAATGATGATGGAGAGACTGAGTATTATTATCTTGCCAAGACAGCAAAGGATGGTTTGCAGAAAGGTCAGGCTTATACCAATAGCCTTATTGATGGATGTCTGTATGGAGCGAAGGGTGTCCGTATTAATGCCGAGGACGGCAACAGATATGACCTTATCACAGTTGGCACAGACGATCGTCTCGGTAATATTGTACATGTCAAAGGTAAGAATGGTGAGTGGAAAGCCTATGGAAGTGGTACACGGTTCCTGGTAGGTTCCAATGGCAAAGTAAAGAACGCTGATGTTACTTATGACGACATGGTTTATGAAATTGATGACTATGTAGTGACGAGCATACACGGAAAGAAGGTCAATTAAATTAAGCCTGTTTAATTTAGAAACATACATGAGGCAGGAATCGTAATGATGCATGCGGCAGGGAAACCTGCCGCATGTTTCATATTACAAAAAGAGCCTTCCCTATGGAAAATCCAGGCTAGTAAAGGCCTAAATTTCACGGGAAAGGCTCCTCATAAAATGCTCGGGTCAAAACAATATTAATCAATAACCCATTTTCTAATCGGTAGGAAAAACGCTGGCTACCTCGCTTTTGAGTCTGAAATACGGTTTATTCCCATTAAGCATGTTGAGAGAAATGGAGCCGTTGCTCCAATGGTTTTCGAGTTCTGACCCGGATATGGTTGCTCTTTTTATATAAAACATGCGGCAGGTTACCCCACCGCATGCTTTTGCTGGATTTTCTAAATGTAATTATTAGAAATGGAATATTACATTACTCCTCTGCTGTTTCTGCAGTCACCCATGTAGAATCAACTTCGCTCTTACTGTCACCCTTTTCATGAGCACCTGTTACCACATAATTACTGATCGTATATACAACACCATCAATGGTAACATTGCCGCTCTTCCGAACCTTACCAGCAGAAGAGACAACGAATGTACCGGCAGTATATTCGCTGGTGAGATCATCTATTCTTATCGGCTTCCCACCTTCCGCAACCAAAGTAGCAATATTAACAAGGTCATAGCTATTGCCATCTTCAGCCTCTACACGTTTGCCATCATGTCCATACAGAGAATTATCTTTAATCTCATTTTTGAGAGCAGAACCTTTGGAGTACACAACATCCTCAACTGTTTCATCTGCTTTTCTGAAATAGTAAGTAGAAGTTTCACCTTCATCAGTGTAAGTCTGCTTTCCAGTCAGCATACGGCCATCATCACCCTGGCTTGCAGCAGCTTTACTAAACAGATATGTGCCCGGCTGTAATTTGATGACGCCAGTAGTACTTCCATTCCATCTAGCCATACTCCACTTGCCTGTAGTTGCTGTACCTTCTGCAATGGTTACAACTCCGCTCTGCATTTCACCTAAACCGTTGAAAAGATAGGTCTTTCCACCTATAGACTTAGCATAAAGCAGATCTTTGTTACCGGTACCAGAACCAAATGCTACCATCTTTCCATTAGATACATTAACAAGATAGAACCATTTACTGGTATCATCATCCTCCTGAGTCGTTGTATATACCCAACCGGCCTTGTTTCCGTCAACACCTGTGAAAGCAGCCGGAACAGGAGAGGACGCATTCGCCGCTGTAGATGCCGAGAACCACTTGTCCTGAAGGACCCCATTTGTATCGAAAGTATAATACAGATTATCAATATACTTACTTACAGTCGATTCACCTTTCGCCGCGTAAGCCCTATAAGCTTTTCCGCTACTCTGGAAATAGAACCACTCCTCATCCTCGTAAGCATCCTCATTGGGTCCCGCACCGTTTTGCATAGATTCTGGAAGTTCCAGATAATACCAACCATTAGAACCGTTGACGCCTTTGGCCCTTGCCCAGCCTTCGGTTTCGTCACCTAAATAATAAAGGTTTCTATTACCATCTTTGTCTAAATACTCCACCCAACCGCTAGCCATACGGCCATCTGCGTCAAAGAAGAAAACATTGCTTCCGCCAGACCACGGAACCGTCTTCTTAACAAAACTATCATCATCGCTGTTGAGCTCCGTCATTTTATAAGCCTTACCTGTTGAACCAAAGTAATACCACAAAGTATCCACAACGGTATCATTAACTTCGTCACCGTCATCATTGGGAACACTCCGCCAATCATTGATGACTCTGCGGCCATCCGTGCCTACATAATAGATGTCATCGTCATCATCGATGAGCTGATCTGTTACCATGTAGCCGCCTTCGCCCAGGTAATACCAGTCTGCGCCGGACTTCTTCCACTCATACTCCACTTTTTCGCCATCACTGTCCAGATAGACCCACTGACCGTCTTCTACACTCCAGGCGGCGAAGGAGGTCATAGCTGCACCGATGGTCAACAGAGCTGCTGCGGATACTAACGCAGCGATTTTTGTCTGCTTTCTCATAATAAATGCACTCTCCTTTTTCCTTTATTTGAGCCCCCCTTACAGGGACCCGGTCTGCATTACGATTCGATTATACTTCCTATAATGGAAAATAAAGGAGAGGGCAAAAAG
>CANQRW010000108.1 GCA_947626365.1 uncultured Lachnospiraceae bacterium | reverse complement strand
CTGTCTAAGAAAAAGGGAAATGAAACATGGGTTAAGCCTGTTCCTGACGGGGATTGTGTCAAATTTGAAGTTCAAAATGGAAAATGCCCGAAGGAATATGAAAGCTACAAAACTGGACGCGGCGCTACATTCATTTGTTCTTGCTGCGGAGAAGTTACTACCGATGAATATGTAAAAGCGGAAGGAAAAGCGCATCGATTGGGTAGCCAGCTGATGGCTATAGTCGCAGAGGGAGAACACGGGCGTGTCTATTGTTCTCCCAATGAAGAACACAGCCTTGCTTCGCAGACCGAGATGCCTTCGGAAGTGCCTGTCGGAGTATTGCCAGACAATCCCCGCTGGTTTAGCCCTCCCGCATTTGGTATGACAGATTACAGTGATTTGTTTACTCCTCGCCAGCTCACGGTGTTGACTACGTTCAGCAACCTTGTTTCCGAGGCGCAGAAGCAGGCAGAGGAAGACGCGATAGTTGCCGGAATGGCTGACGACCATATCCCGCTCAGAGAGGGCGGAGATGGAGCAAGAGCTTACGGAGAAGCTGTGGGGGTGTATCTGGCGTTCGTAGTAGATAAATTAGCTGATTTGTGTAACTCGTTAAACAGATGGGAGCCTATTGCACAGTGCCCTCGTCAGCTTTTTGCCAGGCAAGCAATACCTATGGTTTGGGACCATGCGGAAAGCAATCCGTTTAGTAGTAGTTCTGGCTCGTGGGATGTTCTACTACGGAATTTGATGGGATGTTTTAATGGAGAATTATTTAATTTTGACCGTAAAAATGATGGAGTTGCGTATCAAGTTGATGCACAAAGTGATTGTGCATTACGAAGCGTTATGATATCAACAGACCCTCCATATTATGATAATATTGGCTATGCTGACTTATCAGATTTCTTTTATGTTTGGATGCGTCAATCACTAAAGGACACGTATCCCGAATTTTTCGGTACACTTCTTGTACCAAAGGAAGAAGAACTAATTGCGACACCGTATCGACATGACGGTAACGTGGAAAAAGCGAAGAACTTTTTTGAGGATGGTATGCTTTCTGCCTGTAAGCAGATGTATCAGTATGCACGGGAGGATATTCCTGTAACAATATACTATGCCTATAAACAAAGTGATTCTGATGACGGCGGAACCGCTTCATCTGGGTGGGAAACGATGCTTGAAGCCATTGTAAAGGCAGGATTTACAATTACGGGGACATGGCCTGTACGCACAGAATGCCTAAGTAGATCAGTTGCACAAAACACTAATGCTTTGGCATCTTCTATTGTCCTTGTCTGCCGCAAACGCGCTGCCGGCGCCCCTCAGACCACACGTCGCAATCTTGTTAATCAACTCCGTCGGGAGCTGCGCCCCGCATTGAAGAAGCTCCAGGAGAGCAATATCGCCCCGGTCGATTTAGCACAATCTGCCATTGGCCCCGGCATGGGCGTTTTCTCCCGCTACAGGCAGGTGTTGGAGGCAGATGGTACGCCTATGTCCGTGCGTAGTGCTTTAAAAATCACCAATGAAGAAATCGACCTGTATTTTAATGAGCAGGTCGGCGATATGGATTCCGCCAGCCGGTTCTGTATTGATTTGTATACGCAGAACGCTTTCAATGACATCAAATACGGTGAGGCAGAAATCCTTGCAACTGCAAAGAGTACATCAATTCCTATGATGGCTTCTCATGGTGTCCTCTATGCGAAGGCTGGTATCGTGCATCTGATTGACCGGCCAGACCTGACTGAGAAGGTCGATTCCAATGAGCAATGTATCTGGATGCTGACACAACAGCTCACACAGGCAATAGCAAAAGGCGGCATAGAAGCCTGCGCAAAGATTCTGGCGGACATTTTCGGTTCCAACGGAGAGAGAGCGAAAGATTTGGCTTATCGGCTCTACACGATTGCGGAGCGCAAAAACTGGGCGAATGAAGCGTATGCCTACAATGCGCTTGTGGTAGCATGGCCGGATATTCAGGCAAGAGCCGCCGCACTGAAGGAGGCCGTACCGGAGCAGCTTGATTTGTTTTCGACCGGGATGCTCGACCGATCATAAGATATGATGTAATAGAAAATGTAAAAAGGTGATGAATAAGGTTACTAATGGATACTAATCGTTACTAATTTGGTTACTAATATACAGAGCGAATTATTGATTAAATAAATAATTATGGATATACTTTTATAAAGGAAAATTTGGGAAATGAGAAATAAAAAGTAGTGTGGGAGGATAAGAAATATGGGATATAGAATCAAAGAAGTCCAATTGAAGAATTTTGGAATGATTGAGAATTTTTCCAGTAACAAGTTTGCAAACATTAACTTGATAATAGGAGAAAACGGGACCGGAAAAACATTTTTATTAAAGGCCCTTTATTCTGCGGTTCGATCATTGGAAGAATATAGGCGAGGAGATGATATCAGAACCATTACGGATGTTCTTTCTGAAAAACTAAGATGGACATTTCAGGTGGAAAAACTTGGCGATATGGTGACAAAAACAGCGGAGGACGGATTAAGTTTTGATATACGATTAGAAAATGAAAACATAAATTATCAGTTTTCCAAAAGTGCTTCCGGCAAAGTGGGATTTGCTTCTCCATTGGAAAAAGGGAAAAAGGGTAATTCTATCTTTATTCCAGCAAAGGAAGTTTTATCTTTATTTTCCGTTATTTTGAAGTCAAGAGAGGTTGATAAGTCGTTTGGTTTTGATGATACGTATTATGATCTTGTAAAAGCCTTGAGAATTTTGCCTTCGCAGGGAAAAAATTATACTGTATTTGCCAAATCAAGGAAAGTGGTCAGCGATGTAATTGATGGAAAAGTTGATTATGAAGAAGAAACCGGAAAGTGGTATTACAAGAATAAAAAGAATCAGAAGTTTTCAATAGGGGCGACCTCTGAAGGTGTGAAAAAAATTGCTATCATGGATCGTTTGCTGGCAAATGGATATTTGGACAGCAACTCGATTATTTTTATAGATGAAATTGAATCGGCACTGCATCCAGAAGCAATTTGCCAGTTTCTTGATATGATTGATACAATTGCAAATGATATGGGACTTCAGGTATTTATTACCAGTCATTCATATTTTGTAATTAAAAAACTCTATTTGATTGCCCTGAAAGGGTCAGGTTTAGTAAACTGCATTTCTCTGAATAAAAACAAGCCGGTAAGTGTTTGTGATTTGCATGATGGAATGCCGGAAAACTCTATTATTGATACCTCCATTCGTTTGTACGAGCAGGAAATAGAGGAGGTGCTTTAGTGGCAGTTGTTATTATAGAATCGGGTATGCAATTTGGTGCGTATGCGGAGGAACAGGTATTTCGTTTGGAAAAAAGCCGCCAATATACGAAAACGCTCATGTCAAATGGGATTAAGAGTTGTGAATTTATCTTACGTCGGGGCAGTAAGCTGTTTTTTGTGGAGGCAAAAGCATCATGTCCGAAACAGATAACAGCAGATACCCCTGAAGAGAAGAAAGAAAAATACGATGAATACATACAGGATATCGTTTTGAAAATGCGGCATTCGCTTACGCTTTATTCTAATATTTTATTTCAGCGTTATGAGACAGAAGGGATATCAGAGACATTAAGACAGACGGATATGTCTGCTTTGGAGATTGTGCTGGTGCTGGTGATAAAAGAGGCTGAGAAAGAATGGCTGATTCCATTTCAGGATAAATTCAGGCGTGAATTGAAGGAAGAGATCAGGATATGGAAGTCTAGCCTTATTGTCATGAATGAGGCGACGGCGAGGGCGAAACATTTTATTGTATAAATTGAGAAAGGAGTTTTTCTCCTGTGAGTAAGATAATAGAGACTGCGCTCCCATTGACAGAAATCAACAACGCTGCGATTCGGGAAAAGGCAGGGAAAGCCGGTCATCCGGCGAACCTTCATATGTGGTGGGGACGCAGCCCTATAGGCTCCGTTCTTGCAGCTTTGTCAGCTACAGTTCTGGATTATTCAAAGGAAACAGCGTCAGAGGATATGAGGCTGCTTGCGGGCGTTGCTTCCGGAGACAGAAAGGCTGTTGCAGCTGTGCGCAGCAGACTGCAGGAATGCGGGGCACTGCCAACTGTCTGGGACGCATTTGCCGGATTTGGAGGTATTCCCATCGCTGCGGGAAAGTTGGGACTGAAAGCGTCTGCAAATGATTTAAACCCCGTGGCTGCGACGCTGACAAAGGCAGCAGTGGATATTCCTGCCCGGTTTGCCTCCATGCGGCCGGTTCATCCGGGGGCTACTGGACGTGTCGTTTATTCCGGTGCAGAGGGACTTGCGGAAGATATTCAGTTCTACGGTGACTGGTTGGAGAATCAGGCAATGAAGCGACTGGCCGAAGTCTACCCACAGATGAAAAATGGAGAAATCCCGTTTGCTTGGCTGTGGGTGCGGACTGTCAAGTGTCCGAACCCTGCCTGTAATTGCCGGATTCCATTGGGAAGCTCTTATATCCTTAGTAAGTCAAAAACATCTAAGTATTGGGCTGAACCGGTTGCCGAAGGCAACGACATACGTTTTGAGATACATGAGGGTGATTGCCCCACCGATAAAGAGAGTAATAAAATCGGAAGCAATGGTGCAAAGTTCCGTTGTCTTGTGTGCGGAGAAGTAACGACAGACGAATATATCAAGAAGAGGGGTGCCGCTCATGAGCTTGATGCAGAGATGATTGCTGTCGTGACAAACACTGGTGGCGTGAAATCATTCCATTTGCCGGACAAGATACAAGCGGATGCCGCTGATGTAAAGAAACTGGAAGATGTTCCTCCCGGAGCTATTCCATCCAATGCACATTGGTTTTCGCCTCCGGGATTTGGAATTACAGAATATGCTGACCTCTTTACCCGCCGTCAGATGCTGATGCTATCCACATTCAGCGATTTAGTAAAAGAAGCGCAGGATATGGCAGCGTCTGCTGCACTGGCAGCAGGAATGAGCGAAGCGGGAGGTTCCTTAGAAATAGGAGGGTCTGGCGCTCTCGCCTATGGACAGGCCGTTGGTGTTTATCTGGCTTTCGTCGTGGATAAGATGGCCGACTACAACAGTTCCATGTGTTCATGGAGAACATCCAGCGGAAATATCCGCAGTACATTTGGACGGCAGGCCATTCCGATGGTGTGGACATTTGCCGAGGGTAATCCGTTTTCCAATGTGTCAGGTAACTTTAAGGCCATGTTGAACAGCGTGGCGGGAAGTGTTGAGCGATTGGGTTTCGGCGTCCCGGTTTCGGTAACGCAGGACAACGCAGTGACGATGGTGCATCCGCAGGGAGTGATGGTCTGCACGGAGCTGCCTTATTATAGAGATATTGGCTACGCGGACCTGTCCGATTTCTTCTATATTTGGCTTCGGCGCAGTTTGAAAGAAACATATCCGCGGATGTTTATTCCGATGGTCACATCCAAGGAAGAACTGTCCACTGTTTCAACTTATTACGGGACTTCTAAGGAGGATGCCGAAAAAAAGTACCGAGCTGATATGGAAATTGTCTGTGATAAGCTGTATCATAGCAGCAGCGCGGATTATCCAGCATTGCTGTTCTATTGTTTCCGGAAGAATGATCTGGAAAGCATGAGGCATGGCGGCGCTGGACGGAATGAATCCGCATGGGAGTTTATGCTGAAAAGTCTGCTTACGGCCGGCTTTGTTGTTACAGCCGTGTGGCCTATGAGGTCGGAACCGATATCAGAAAAGACAGATTCAACGAGAATTTTGATTGTTGTGCGAAAAGGCGCAGACCGGAAAAATCAAGTCACGCGGCGCAGCTTCATCAACACCCTAAAGCGTGAACTGCCGGGAAGAATACAGCTTCTGTTGACCGGCCATGTATCCACGGAAGATGAACTTCTTTCGTGGATAGGACAGGGTCTTAGGATTTTTTCTCAGTATCAGACAGTCCTGAATGCGGATGGCTCTGCGATGTGTGTGCATGATGCTTTGCAGGT
>CANQRW010000107.1 GCA_947626365.1 uncultured Lachnospiraceae bacterium | reverse complement strand
ATTCGGGAGAAATTTCCTTGTATTTATAAAGGACCTATGCTATAATGCTACATTGAAGTGGCACGCCCATGAAAAGAGAGGGGCGTTCATATATATTCAAGGAGGAATTTTTCATGAGTTTACAGGTAGAGAATCTGGAGAAGAACATGGCGAAGCTGACCGTGGAGGTGCCGGCAGAGCAGTTTGAGGCCGCACTGAAAACCGCGTTTAACAGAAACAAAAATCGTTTCAATATTCCGGGATTCCGCAGAGGCAAGGCGCCCCAGATCATGGTGGAGAAGATGTATGGTCCGGAAGTGCTTTATGAAGAGGCCGCCAATATCGTTCTGGATGCGTCCTATCCCGGCGCCGCGGAGGAAAGTAAGCTGGATATCGTTTCCCGCCCGGAGATCGATATCGTTCAGATTGAGAAAGGCAAGGATTTCATTTACACGGCTACTGTGGCGGTGAAGCCGGAAGTGACCCTGGGTGAGTATAAGGGCATCGAAGTGGAGAAGGCTTCTGCCGAGGTAGGCGACGCGGAAGTGGAGGCGGAGCTTAAGAGAGTGCAGGATCAGAACTCCAGACTGGTGACAGTGGACGACAGACCGGCGGCTGACGGCGACCAGACGGTAATTGATTTTGAGGGATTTGTGGACGGCAAGGCGTTTGAGGGCGGCAAAGGAGAAGATTACCCCCTGACCATCGGTTCCCATTCCTTCATCGACGGTTTTGAGGAACAGCTGATCGGTAAGAATATGGGAGAAGAGTGCGAAGTGAACGTTACCTTCCCGGAGAATTACCATGTCAAAGAACTGGCAGGCAAACCCGCTTTGTTTAAGGTGAAGGTGAAAGAGATCAAAGTGAAGGAACTTCCGGAACTGGATGATGATTTCGCGGGAGAAGTTTCCGAATTTGAGACCCTGGATGAATACAAGGCCGATTTGAAGGCAAAGCTTACAGAGAACAAGGCCAGACAGGCCGCCACGGAGAATGAGAACCGGGTGGTTGAGAAGGTGGTTGCGAATGCGTCTATGGATATTCCGGAACCCATGCTGGCGACCCAGGTCCGCAATATGGTGAACGACCAGGCCCGCAGAATGCAGAGCCAGGGATTGTCCATGGAGCAGTACCTTCACTATACGGGCCAGACTATGGCCGATCTGGAGGAGCAGATGAAGCCCCAGGCCGAGCGCCGCATCCGCACCAGGCTGGTTCTGGAGGCTGTGGCCAAGGCGGAGAATATTCAGGCTGACGAGGAGGCTGTGGAGAGGGAACTGAAATCCATGGCTGACGCTTACAAGATGGACGTGGATCAGGTGAAGAGCCAGCTGGGCGAGGAGGGACTTGCCCAGGTGAAGGAAGATCTGGCTGTCCAGGAGGCAGTGGACTTCCTGGTAGCGGAGGCAAAGCTGGTATAATAATATTTTGAAATCAGGGAGGAATGAACATGAGTTTAGTTCCATATGTTGTAAAGGCGACCAGCCGGGGCGAGCGTTCTTATGACATTTATTCCCGCCTGCTGGAGGATCGTATTATTTTTCTGGGAGAAGAGGTCAATGAGGTGACTGCCAGCCTGGTGGTGGCCCAGCTTCTGTTCCTGGAATCCGAGGATCCGACGAAAGATATTAATCTGTATATCAACAGCCCGGGCGGCGTGATCACCGCAGGCATGGCGATTTATGATACCATGAATTACATCAAATGCGACGTGTCCACAGTGTGTATCGGCATGGCTGCCAGCATGGGGGCTTTTCTGCTGGCCGGCGGCACTAAGGGCAAACGGTTCGCCCTGCCTAACGCCGAGGTTATGATCCACCAGCCCAGCGGCGGAGCCCAGGGACAGGCTACGGAGATCCGGATCGTGGCGGAGCAGATTTTGAAGACCAAGCAGAAGATGAACGAACTTCTGGCTGCCAATACGGGACAGCCTATCGAGGTCATCGAGCGGGATACCGAGCGTGACCATTTCATGACCGCGGAGGAGGCCAAGGCTTACGGAATCATTGACGCGGTAATTGCCAAACACTGATGGCAGGCAACTCATAAGAAAGCGAGGTATTGGTATGCCCGGCAGAATGGAAGAGAAGATTCGCTGCTCTTTCTGCGGCAAGACCCAGGACCAGGTCCGCAAGCTTATCGCGGGAACCGGCAATGTGTTCATCTGCGACGAGTGCATTGACCTGTGTTCCGAGATCCTTGAGGAGGAGCTGGAGGGTCAGGACCAGGAGCAGGATCTGGACGGGATCAACCTGTTGAAGCCCAAGGAGATCAAGGCGTTTCTTGACGAATATATCATCGGTCAGGAGAATGCCAAGAAGGTTCTTTCCGTAGCGGTGTACAATCATTACAAACGAATCACTTCCAGGAAGACCATGGATGTGAATGTACAGAAAAGCAATATACTGATGTTGGGACCTACCGGAAGCGGAAAGACCTATCTGGCCCAGACCCTGGCCAAGATCCTGAATGTGCCCTTCGCCATCGCCGATGCTACGGCCCTCACGGAGGCAGGCTACGTAGGCGAAGATGTGGAGAATATTCTGCTGAAGCTGATTCAGGCCGCGGATTATGACATCCATAAGGCGGAGTACGGGATCATCTATGTGGATGAAATCGACAAGATCAGCAAGAAATCGGAGAATGTGTCCATTACCAGGGATGTGTCCGGCGAGGGCGTGCAGCAGGCCCTTCTGAAGATTCTGGAAGGCACCGTCGCCAGCGTTCCCCCTCAGGGCGGCAGAAAGCATCCCCACCAGGAGCTTTTGCAGATCGATACCACCAACATCCTGTTTATCTGCGGCGGCGCCTTTGACGGTCTGGAAAAGATCGTTGAGAACCGGCTGAATACCGGCTCTATCGGTTTCAATTCCGAGATTATTGACCGGAACAATTCCGACATTGACAAGCTGCTGCAGCAGGTTCTGCCTCAGGACCTGATGAAATTCGGACTGATTCCCGAGTTTATCGGCCGCGTGCCTGTCACGGTGTCGCTGGAGCTTCTGACGGAGGAGGCCCTCGTGCGGATCCTGAAAGAGCCCAAGGACGCTTTGATCCGCCAGTATCAGAAGCTGTTTGAGCTGGATGACGTGAAGCTGGAGTTTGACGACGACGCCCTTGCGGAGGTTGCCAGGCTTGCCATGGAGAGAAAGACCGGAGCCAGAGGACTTCGCTCCATTCTGGAATCGGTGATGATGGATCTGATGTACGAGGTTCCTTCCGACAGCACCATTGGAATCTGCCGTATTACCAAAGAGACGGTGGATCAGACAGGACAGCCGGAGATCGTCTACCGGGAGACTGCGGTGCCGAAGACGACGTTCGCGCAGAGATTCAAGAAGGAAAAGCGCGGAGAGATTGCATAGGATTTGTGATGAAGGATGGGGGCGTCAGGGCTCCCATCTTTGTCATATGGAGGATGGATTTACGATGGAAGATACGATGATGACGATGCCGGCAGTGGCCCTTCGGGGCCTGACGGTTCTGCCGACCATGATGATTCATTTTGATGTAAGCAGGAAAAAATCAATCGCGGCTATTGAAAAGGGCATGATCAGCGATCAGAGGATTTTCCTGGTCACGCAGAAATCCCCGGACGTGGCGGAGCCGGTGCTGGAGGATCTGTATCATATGGGGACCATTGCCGTGGTGAAGCAGATGGTAAAGATGCCAGGCAATATTGTGCGCGTTATGGTAGAGGGAGTCCAGGCGGCGGAGCTTCTCTACCTGGATTCCGTGGAACCCATGCTGATGGCGGAGATTGAGACCCAGCCTCACGGCGGAGAAGAATTCGACTACATATCCCGGGAAGCCATGGCCAGGGTGATCAAGGACAAACTGGAAGAATACGGCATGGAGAATCCCAAGATCGGACGCGAGGTGGTGCCCAATCTGATGATAATTCAGGATCTGGACGATCTGCTGCTTCAGACCGCCATCCAGATTCCCTGGGATTATACGGTCCGTCAGGAGTACCTGGAAGCCGTCTATACCGGAAGCCGTTATGAGACCCTGATCCGTCACCTGATCACGGAGATTGAGGTCAGCCGTATCAAGAAGGAATTCCAGGAGAAGGTAAAAGACGCCATCAACAAGAACCAGAAAGACTACATTCTGCGGGAGCAGATGAGGATCATTCGGGAGGAACTGCGCGAGGACAGTCCGGGAACCGAGGCGGATCAGTACCGGGAGCAGCTTGCCCAGCTGAAGGCGGATAAAGAGGTTAAGGACAAGATTTTGAAGGAGATTGAGCGGTTTCAGGTTATGCCGGCGGGAAGCCAGGAGGCCAATGTCCTGCGGACCTACATCGAGACGCTTCTGGATCTGCCCTGGAAGAAGGCATCCAGAGACAACAACGACATCCGCCACGCGGAAGAGATTCTGAACGAAGATCACTACGGACTGGAACAGGTGAAGGAAAGGGTGCTGGAGTACCTGGCGGTGCGGACCCTGACGAAGAAAGGCAACGGCCCCATTCTCTGTCTGGTGGGGCCTCCCGGAACCGGAAAAACTTCTATCGCCCGGTCCGTGGCCAGGGCCCTCAACAAGAAATATGTCCGCATTAGCCTGGGCGGGGTCCGGGATGAGGCGGAGATCCGAGGCCACAGGAAGACCTATGTGGGAGCCATGCCGGGACGTCTGGTGGAGGGTCTCCGCCAGGCAGGCGTCTGCAATCCCCTGATGCTTCTGGATGAGATCGACAAGGTTTCCAGCGATTACAAGGGGGACACGGCGTCGGCCCTTCTGGAGGTGCTGGACGGGGAACAGAATGTGAAATTCCGGGATCATTACGTGGAGACGCCCATCGACCTGTCTCAGGTGCTGTTTATCGCTACGGCCAACACCACCCAGACCATTGCCCGGCCTCTTCTGGACCGTATGGAGGTCATAGAGGTCAACAGCTACACGGAGAATGAGAAATTCCATATCGGACGGGACTATCTGGTAGGCAAGCAGCTGGAGAGAAACGGCCTGAAGGAGGAACAGCTGACCATCAGCGACAACGCTCTGCGGAAGATCATTCACAATTATACGAGAGAGGCCGGCGTCCGCAATCTGGAGCGGCGGATTGGCGATATCTGCCGGAAGGCGGCCAGAGAGTATCTGGAAAGCCAGAGAAAGTCCGCTGCTGTAAAAGAGGCGGCTGTCGGGATTAAGATCCGTGTTACCGAGTCCAATCTGGAAAAATATCTGGGAAAAGAGAAGGTTTCTTTTGAGGATGCCAATGAGGAGGACCAGATCGGAATCGTCCGGGGGCTGGCGTGGACCAGCGTAGGCGGCGATACCCTGCAGATCGAGGTCAACGTCATGCCTGGCAAGGGGGAGATGATGCTGACCGGCCAGATGGGCGATGTGATGAAGGAATCCGCCCAGATTGCCATGACTTATGCCCGTTCCATCTGCCCGCGGTACAGTGTGGCTGACGATTATTTTGAGAAACATAATCTTCACATTCATATTCCGGAAGGAGCGGTGCCCAAGGACGGCCCGTCCGCGGGAATCACCATGGCCACAGCCATGGTATCGGCTGTCACTGAGAAGCCTGTGGACTGTAAGCTGGCTATGACCGGCGAGATCACCCTGCGGGGCCGGGTTCTGCCTATCGGTGGCCTGAAGGAGAAGATTCTGGCGGCCAAGATGGCCCACATCAAGCGTGTGCTGGTGCCGGACAAGAACCGGCCGGACATCGCGGAGCTTTCCGGCGAGATCACCAGAGGGCTGGAGATCATTTATGTGAAGGATATGAAGGAAGTGCTGAAAGAAGCGCTGCGGGAAGCATAGCGGCAGGCCGGATCAGCAAAAGCATCATGACAGAAGGGAATGAAAGATAAGCTATGATAATTAAAAACGCAGAGCTTGAGACGGTCTGCGGCGTCACCAGCCGCCTGCCGGAGCATGATCAGCCGGAGTTTGCCTTTGCCGGCAAATCCAACGTGGGCAAATCCTCCCTGATCAATGCCCTGATGAACCGGAAATCCCTGGCCAGGACTTCTTCCAAGCCAGGGAAGACCCAGACTATTAATTTCTACCATATCAATGATCAATTGTATTATGTAGACCTGCCGGGCTACGGTTATACGAAGGCGGCCGTGGAAGTGAAGGCCGACTGGGGAAAGATGGTAGAACAGTATCTCCATAAGTCCAATATGCTGAAGTG
>CANQRW010000106.1 GCA_947626365.1 uncultured Lachnospiraceae bacterium | reverse complement strand
TGCAGAAATGTCGAATATGTGAAGAAAACTTGAAAAATTTGAATTATTTTCCGTTTGAAGAGAGATTTTGAGAGAGGTAATGTGCTATTTTGTAGACAGAATGTATATGGGCAAAATATATGAGGGAAGGAGAATGATCATGAGAGAGGAAAGAAGAAGACTGATTGAGGAGATCCGTGAATTGGGCACAGGCCTGGGCGTGGCTGCGAAGCGCAGGAAGACGACGCGCCGGTTTCTGGCGGGTCTGCTGACAGCGGCCATGACCCTGACCAATATCCTGAACGGGGCCGGCGTCGCCTATGCGGCGGAAGGGTCGGAGAAGGCGGTGTTCGCGGTATCCGGGCAGGAGCTGCAGGCGGCCGTGGAAGAGGCCAGAGAGGCAGGAGAGGCGCTGGAGTTTGACGGCCTGCAGCTGAGCGGGTCCGACAGCAGCGTAAAGAAGTATAAGAAGGCGCTGGGAACCGAAGACAGCGTATATGAACTGTATGTGGGAGTGGACGATACGGAAGCGGCGGAGGAGACGAGCCTGAGGATCTTCTATAATGAGAAGACGGACCAGGTGGCGTTTTTGTACGTCAATGCCGGCGAGAAGACGGTGAGCTTCCTGGTGGATATCGACGGATATAAGACGGAGGCGGTCTCCGTGAAGCCCCACAGCAGCGTGGAAGAGAAGAAGGAACTGACGGAGAAGGAGCTGGAAGAGAAGGAACTGGCTGAAAAAGAGCTGGAAGAGAAAGAACTGACCGGTAAGGTTCCCGATGAGGAAGGCCTTCCGGCGGGCGGAGCAGGCGGAAGCGGCGGTTCCGGTGGTTCCGGCGGCTCAGGTTCCGGTTCCGCGGCCATCGAGGCTGGGAACGGAGGAGTTGATACGGAAGGAACCGAGGATGATAAGGCCGATGTGGAAGAGGCGGAAACCGTGGAGGAAGGTTCCGGGGACGCTTCGGAGTCGGAACCTGTGACCGGAGAGACATCCGGGGATAAGGAACCCTCTGAGACAGGGGAGAACACAAAGGCGGAGGCAGATTCCCAGGAGAAGACAGAGTCCAATGGAGAAGCCGGGGCGGAACCTCAGGAGAAGACAGAGTCCAATGGAGAGGCCGGAGCAAACCCTCAGGGAGAAGAGGTCGAGAATAAAGAGGCTGATGCGGAGGGAACTGAGACGGCAGGAACCAGCGGGACTGAAGATAAGGAAGAGGCTGGCGGAAGCCAGACAGAGTCCGGGACAGGGACACAGCCAGAGGAGGCAGGAAGTTCAGATTCAGGGGCCGCGGGAAGTTCGGATTCTGAGCCGGAGGCAGCCCCAGAGCAGGGAGATTCCGGTGATCACGGTTCTTCCCGGGAGCCTGCGGCGGATGAAGGAGATGCGGGGATCCCTGCGGCATATTACCGGGAGTTCGCGGCTGTCGTAAGGAATACGGTCATTAACGAGACAAAAGAGGCCTCAGCTTTGGAAGAGACAGAGGTTACAGAGGAAGAGGAGGACTCCGATACGGAGGAGGCGGAGAATGACTCTTCAGATCCGGCAGATGACACATCTGAGGATGACTCTGTGAATCTGGCAGATGACATTTCTGAGGATAACGGATCGGATACAGCTGGTACAACAGATGCGGAGGATAAGTCCGGAACATCTGAGGAGAAATCCGCTGCCGTGGAAACGACAAAAGCGGTCGATGACGATAAGGAAGAGATCATAATCGATGATGGCGAAGCCGATACGGCTGCCGGAGAGACTGACATTTCGGGAAATGATGATGAGACAACAGAAGAGATAAAGAAAGACGCTGAAACAGGGACGGCGGAACCGGAGACGCTGGCAGAGCAGAAGAAAGCCACCGACTCCGACGCGGAGAAGAAAGAGACCATCAAGGGCAAGAAGCTGCCGGCGATTGTTCTGGAAGAGAGCATGAACGCAGCGGCTTATGTGGTGGATTATGCCTATCTGCAGGAACTGCTCAATGACGGCAGGGTATTTGAGGCGTCAACAGATGATGCCGTATTCACCGTCGAAGTACCGGAAGGCGCTTTCGATGAGAAAGTGGAGCTGAAGGTAGAGAAGATTGAAAACGAAGATGCTCTGAAGGAGATTGGCGAGCAGGCAAATGCCGCCGTGGACGGAGCAGTAGCCGGATTCCTGGCCTACGATATCGCTTTCATATCCGAAGAGACCGGCGAAGAGGTAGAACCGCAGGAGGCAGTATCCGTGTCGGTGAAGCTGAAGACGACAGTGACAGCTATGGTGGATGATGAGAACATAGCGGAAGAAGATGTTACTGGCGTATCCGTGGTACATCTGCCGGATGAAGGCGAGGCCCAGGTAGTGGCTGAAGTGGCAGCTTCGGAACTGGTTGAAGCAGTGAACGCGGAGGAAGAGCCGGAGGCAGCAGCGACTATTGAAATGGCAAAGCCAGCTGAGATTACGTTCGAGGCAGAGAGTTTCTCGACGTACGTAGTTATGCTGACGACGATGGCAGCCGCAGGAATAGAGGAGAAATCTTATACTACAATTCAGGAAGCAATTGATGCAGCACAAACTGGCGATACGATTAAATTGTTATGTGATATTACAGAAAATGTTACCATTAGCAGTAAAACTGGCAATATACCGGAGCAGTTGACAATAGAGATGGATGGTCATACCTGGACCGGAAAAGATGGAATACTGTTGGTGGTGGAATCTGCCAATAATGGAATCCATCCGAAAATTGAGATTAAAGGATCAGGTACGATTCGGGCAGCAGAAGGGTATCAGGCTGTGAAGGTGACGTACGGAACACTAAAAGCCGAGAATATGACATTTCTTGGAGGGGGAACGGATGTTGAATATGCCTCATCATATACAGATGGCAGCAGTGGTCCTATTAAATTAGGCGGAATTATATCTATTGTTGATGGCAGCGTTTCCATGAATAGCTGTAAATTATCGGACGGAATTATTAAGAAATATAAATATAATCAATGGACTTCCAGAGAGGGCTATGGAGGTGCTGTAGGTATTGCCGTTAAAAGTTCGAATGTAGAGAGTAATGTAAGTTTTACAGATTGTATATTTGAAAATAATTATGCTGACAATTTTGGCGGAGCAATAGCAGTTTATGGAGGATTAAGTGTAAAGGGTAGAAAGATTGATTTATTAATTGATTCCTGCAGCTTTGTTAAAAATAGCGCTGCCGGCGGTGGAGCCGTATATATAGTTAATTCATCTTCGAATCAGGCAAAGATTTCGGCAAATGTGGAAGATAGTACATTTATCAGTAATGAAGCAACAGATGGTTCAGGAGGTGCGATTTACAGTAATATTAAACAAACAGATAGTACGCTGAAAATATCTAATTCCATGTTTGGAGTAAAAGATACCATACCAGAGGATGATGAAGACTCCGAACAAAAAGAATCAGAACAAGAACAGGTAGATTATGGAAACAAAGCAAAATCGAATGGAGGAGCAATCTATGCGGATATTTTGGAAATTGAAGGAGGATATTTTTTAAATAATTGTTCTACGGATGGCGGTGCTGTTTATATTACGAATTCTAATTCGATTAATAAACCTATATTGAAGACTGCTGAATCAGCGCTGTTTAGTAATAACACAGCAAGTGATAGGGGTGGCGCGATATATGTGTCTAGCCGTGGTAAAAATAGCATTTCCTTGGCGAACATCAAATTTAACGAAAATGAAGCATCTTTAAGTGGAGGAGCTGTATATGCGGATGTAAAAGAATTGACACTGGATGGAGAGATTTGGGGGAACATAGTAAACAACTCTTTATCAAGTAGTAGCTCAGGCGTATATGGTGGTGGGATTTATTTTAGAGGTTCAACTCTGACGGTTGGTGGAAGAATTAGTGATAATACAGTAATGAGGGAGAATGGAAAAGATGGAAGCCAGGGTAGCGGTGGAGGTATTTATATTGATAGCGGTGCAACAGAGGTTACTCTGAAAAATGCTGTGGTTACAGGAAATACGGCTGGTTCATATGGCGGTGGAATATATTTGACTACAGGATCTGGATCTGCTCCGACAAAAATTACTACAATTGGTGAGACTGGCATTTACAACAATGTGACAAAAAATGATCAGAAGAGTGGAAACACCGGAGTTTCATCAGAAATGTATTTTTCTAATGGGGAAAAATCTACTGCGGAAATTAATACCACTGAAGGACCCAAAACATCATTTGATGGAGTTGACTTTACAGATGCGATTACAGGAGTAAAATATATACTTCATAAATATGATTATAAGACAGGTACAACAACGCAAGCGCAGGATGGCTATTACAGTACCGTTGATGAAACTGCCATTTATGTTGGAGCTAATGTCGGATCTGATAAGAATAGTCATGTGAAGTCGGACAAAGTTATTCTTTGCGGTCAATTTAAAGATGCTGTAAAAACCGCCATTGAACAGGGGGTTCAGAATCTCTATATTTGCGGAGCAGTTGATTTGACTATAGACGACCAGGAAGCATTGGATAAATTGGCAGCGAATAAGATTACGTTAATGCGTTGTCCGGATCATAGAACCGGGAGAATGATTAATGTAAAAGGTGAGATTACTTTAACGGATATTCATATAAACGGAGGTTATTATCAGGCGAATGACTCTATGATATATGTTTCTGGTAAGGGCAATATCTTAAATATTGAAGAAGGTACTGTTATTGAGGGTGGTAATGTAACATTTGACAATAGTTACGGCCGCGGAGGTGCTATTCATGTTTGGAGCGGCGGAGCTGTAAATATGACGGGAGGTGAGATTCGCGGAAATAAAGCAAACCAGGGAGGCGCAATTTTTGCAGAAGGAGAAGGAGCAGTTATTAATTTGGATGGAGGAGAGTTCAGTGCTAATAGCACAGAGCAATTCCCCGGACATAAGTCTGATAATTCCTGTGGAGGCGGTGCTATCTATGCCATGTCAGGGGCAGAAGTGAATATGGGTCTCGGGATTATTGGAAATCCAAATCTCACACTGGAGAAAATAGAGAAAAATCCTGAACTGCAGTTGGGTGAGGAAACAATAACCAGACTTAAAGAACAAAGGGTAGTGTTTAAAAATAATACCTCACATGGCTCTGGTGGTGCAATTTATTATGGAACTTCTACAGCAGGAGCAGGATCAAAAGGCCGGATATTCGGTGCAGATTTTGAGGCAAATACCCAGACATATATATCAACTTGTGCAGGGGCAGGGGCTATCTACGTTGAGCGAGGCGCAGAGCTTGAAATGATGAATCTCTATGTAACTGGCAATACAGAGGCTGGGTGGACTGGTTATGCGGCTTTTTGGACTTGTGCAACAGGTGAAACGGAGATTAATGAAATCAGCGGCGCATTGATTATTGACAATAAAAACGAGGGAGAGGCTACCAAGGTAGGAGATGATATTCAGCATTGGACAACAAGTAATAGGATGTATGTTTCGGATAAAGCCTTAGGGGGAGGCGATATCACATTTACGAACCGTACTGGTAAAAAAGTTTATGATAGGGATTATTATCAGTTTACATCTAAGGGTTTTACATTAAAGAGTAATGTAAGCGACGAGGCAAAACAGTGGGCCGAGGACGCAGAAACGGTTCGCGTTGTAGGAAATTCTGCTTATTCCATAGGTTCTGCTATTGCGAATAATGGACGGGTTAAGGTTGGGGCCGAAACAGTTACTCTTCGGGTTGAAAAGGAGTGGTCCGATAGTGCGGATAAGAGTCATGATGAAGATTCCGTTCTGGTGTATTTAACCAGAAACGGCCAGATAGTTAGCACGGACACGATCAAGGACGCACGAGTTATCCTAAATAAGGATAATGATTGGAGTTATGAGTGGAATGAGTTGTATCCTGGAGCAGAGTGGTCTGTGGTGGAAGCAGAAACTAGCGGATACAAATCTCAGATTAACGTAAGTCCCGTGGATAGGTTCTATGGAAATAGTATGAATAAGATCACAGGCAACTATTATCTTGCAACGATTACCAATACAAAAGATGATAATGCAGGAAGTTCGCTGAAGGTAGGCAAGGTGGTGTATGAAGAAGAACCGAATCCAGGAAAAACATTTGCGTTTGAAATTTCCTTGTCGGGATTGGATTCTGGGAAAGCATATGTCTATAAAATGAGCAGAGACAACATGCTTCAGCCATTAGCAGTTGAACCGGATGGAAGTGCCAGAATTACAGCGGAAGTGATGGCGGGTGAGTATATCGAAGTAGAAGGTCTTCCTGTGGGTACAGCTTATATGGTTACAGAAGCAGATGAAAGCCGGGATGGGTATGTGGTATACGTAAATGGTGCGCTGACAAAGGACGGCAGCGGTATGGGAACCATTACTCAGGCATC
>CANQRW010000105.1 GCA_947626365.1 uncultured Lachnospiraceae bacterium | reverse complement strand
GATAATTTCCATTATAGGAAGTATAATCGAATCGTAATGCAGACCGGGTCCCTGTAAGGGGGACTCAAATAAAGGAAAAAGGAGAGTGCATTTATTATGAGAAAGCAGACAAAAATTGCTGCGTTAGTATCCGCAGCAGCTCTGTTGACCATCGGTGCTTCCATGTCGGCCTTTGCTTATGGCTGGACTCAGGAAGACGGCGAGTGGGTCTGGCTGAACAGGGACGGTGACAGAGAAGAGGACGTATGGAAAACCTCTAACGGCGGTTACTACTACCTGGGCGAAGATGGCATCATGGTTAAGAACCAGATCATTAAAGACGACAAGGACAACATCTATTATGTCGATGAGACCGGCCTGAGGGTAAAGAATCAGTGGGTCAGTGTCGATAACGTAGATGACGAGGTTGTCGGAGAGAACACAGAAGTTGATACCCTGTGGTACTACTTCGGAAGCAGCGGTAAAGCTTATAAGAGTGACGAAGATGGTAAGGCTAAAGTAAGAACCGTCGCTTGGTCCGGTGGCAGTAACAAGTTCCTTTTCGATACAGAAGGCCACATGATGAGCGGCTGGTATATTGAAGAGGATGGCGACGATAAGAACATCTATTATCTCGGTGATGAGAACGAAGGCTATGCCCATACTGAGTGGCAGTACCTTGAACCCGATGAAGAAGATACGAGTTCTGTTGACCCTGCATATGAGAGCCAAGAGTGGTTCTATTTCCAGTCCAGCGGCAAGGCTTATGTAGGCACGACTAAATATATCAATAACAGTTATTACACTTTTGACGCTCATGGTGTTCTGGAGGATGAATGGCTTCCGAGAGAGAGCATGGCATCTTCTGCTACTCCTGAAGTTCCGAATTTCCATGATGTGAACGGTGTGAAGACCGGTTGGGTTTATGGAGCAACTAAGAATGATCCTGACACCTACAAATGGTATTATATCGTCAACACCAGCAATGGCAAACTTCAGGCATTTGGTTCAAATTCCAAGCTTTGGGAAGTAGAAGCCACAAATAAGAATGATGCTACAGATACGGTAGATGATGTGGCAACTAAGACATATACTGCTAAATCCATCAACGGAAAGACTTATATCTTCAATGCTTATGGTGAGATGCAGGATGGTCTTGTTGAAATTAAGAATTATAAGCAATATTCTAATGGTAAGACAGCTGCAACTTGGCAGGGTGTTGCTGCAAAGGAACTGTATGTTGGTGAAAAGTATTATTTCAGCAAGGCTGATGCTAGTCAGGGAACTGATGGTCGTATGGTAAAAGGTAAAGTAACTCACGAAGACAATGGTGATACTTCTTACTATTACTTTGATAAGTCCTTTGGTTATGCTCTTAAGAACCAGATTAAGGATCATGTGCTGTACGGACCGACAGGTGCTCGGATTCAGGCTGAAGACGGCATGAGCATGTGTACTGTTAAGATTGGAGAAACATTTGGAACCAATGGACTTGTTGTCAAAGGTATCCGATATTACGGAGGCACATTAATCGTTACTTCCAGCGGTAAGGTAAAAGAATCTGGTACCTTTACAATTGATGACATTAAGTACCATGTTGATGCTGCAACCGGTTTGGTAGATCAGGCATATGAAAAGGATGCGAAGAAACCATATCCTAATCGTACAAATCTTTATGAAGCAAAATCAACTACCAAACCAGCAAAATAATCATAATAGTTAATTAGATTATACACCTAAGAGGGTATCCCAAAAGTCGAATGACTTAAGGGATACCCTCTCTGTTGATTCCGTTTTTTGTACTCAGACGAAATATGAATACTGCATATCAATTCATTGATTTATTCTGCATCTTCAATCTTAACATCCGGATATACTTTCCGTGTATTCGTCTTATCGCCCTTTTCATAAGTATATGTTACGACATAATTATCAACTTCATACACAGTTCCATCAATGGTGACATTACCACTCTTCTTGATCTTGCCAATGTTAGAAACGATAACCGTCTTACCCTGTTTAATACCAGGTTTGTAATCATCAACTGTAACGCCGCCCTTTACAGTAACAACAACAGGCTCATAGCTGTTTCCATCTGTTGCTTCCACGCGCTTTCCATCTTCGCCATAGTAGCAGCCATCTTTAACTTCATTTGTGATAGCTTTGCCCTTTACATGACCATCACCTGTTTTGCCATTAGCCTTGCTGAAATAATAGTAATAGGTATCGCCATCATCGTTGGTGTAAGACTGTTTGCCAGTCAGCATACGACCATCATTACCACCGGAACTATGGGCTTCCTTGCTGAACAGGTAAATTCCATCAGCAAGAACAATGCTGGACTGACCATTCCAACCACTCTGGGACTGATACTTAGTAGAATCAGTGCTATCTACTTCGACAAGTCCGCTCAGCATTTCGCCGTTGCCGTCAAATGCATAGGTCTTTCCATTAATGCTCTTTACATAAAGATCCTTTTCACCATGACCAGAACCATAAGCTACCATCTTGCCCTTAGAGAGATTCATAAGATAATACCACTTATAGGTATCCTCATCGTTCTTCCTGTGGGTGTAGACCCAGCCCGCTTTTTCGCCATCAACACCAGTAAATGCGCTTGGCTGACTGGCCTGCTGGTCTGTAGCGGTCTCGAACCATTCATCCTGAAGGACACCATTCTTATCAAAAGTATAGAATATACTATTGATATACTTAGTTGTAGTTAAAGCATCCTTAGTCGGATCAGCTCTATAGGCCTTACCACTCTTCTGGAAGAAGAACCATTCTTCATCTTCGTAATCACGAGCAGGACCACCTAAAGTTTTATACTCTTCTGGAAGTTCCAGATAGTACCAACCGTTGGAGCCATTGACACCTTCAGCTCTTGCCCATCCTTCTGTTTCATCGCCAAGATAGTAAATACTCTGAGTTTTGCCATCAGCCTCAAGATAATTAGTAATCCAGCCACTCCACATATGTCCTTGTGTATCAAAGAAGAAAACATTGCTTCCGCCAGACCACGGGACAGTCTTCTTGACAAGTTCTTTGTCATCTTTCGCCCTGTAAGCCTTACCCGTAGAGCCAAAATAATACCACAAGGTATCTACTACCGTATCGTTGATCTCTTCGCCATCATCGTTAGGAACGCTCCGCCAGTCATTAATGACCCTGCGGCCGTCTGAACCTACATAATAGATGTCATCATCATCATCGATGAGCTGGTCGGTCGCCATGTAGCCACCCTCGCCCAGGTAATACCAATCGGCGCCGGACTTCCTCCACTCATACTCGACTCTCTCGCCATCGTTGTCCAGATAGACCCACTGGCCGTCCTGGATATCCCACTTGCCGGCGAAGGAAGTCATGGAAGCACCGATGGTCAACAGAGCTGCTGCGGATACTAACGCAGCGATTTTTGTCTGCTTTCTCATAATAAATGCACTCTCCTTTTTCCTTTATTTGAGTCCCCCTTACAGGGACCCGGTCTGCATTACGATTCGATTATACTTCCTATAATGGAAAATAAAGGAGATGGCAAAAAGTAAGGAAATATAAGGATTTTTCGAAATCTTGAGATTACAGGATACACGTATTTTTCAGCTGAAGGATGGAGCAAAATAAATGGATAAAAGATATCTGTCCCGCCCATCTTACAAAGCAGGATCCTCATCTACAAAAAGAGGCTACCGGCTTGCTGTTTATGTTATGGGTTGATTTTACAATGCGGATAGCATATGATATATGTGCAGACGAAAAGGGAATGGGGCAGTCTCATGGCAGGCACAACAAATCTCAGCGTCCGTATGGACAGCGACATCAAAAAACAATGTGAGAGTCTTTACAATGAATGGGGGCTTAACCTTACCACCGCGATCAATGTTTTTCTGCGCCAGTCCCTACGGGCAGGCGGGTTCCCGTTTGAGGTGCGGCTGGATCAGCCCAACAAAGAAACGATTGCCGCCATGTCATGAAATCTTGCACAGCAGTTTACCGGTTATCCAATGTTGACATTTTATTTCAGATTAGATATACTATACATATAAAACAACTTAAAATGTAATTAAACCGTAATTGAGGAATGGAGGGAACCGTATGGCAGAACAGGTTTTGAATCAATTCCGCTCAGATAAGGCTCTGAGAGAAGACTGTGTCGCTATCTATGAGGCGCTGGGGATGGACCTGAACACAGCGCTCCGCATGTTTATGGAGCGGACCCGCATGGTAAGGGGGCTTCCGTTTCCGGCTGTACTTCCTGAGACAAGGATGACCAGGGCAGAGGCCCAGCGGGCGATCGATGATATGCGGGCAGAGGCGTCAGATCTGTCGGAAATGACGCTGGATGAGATCAACGCTGAGATCAACGCGGCAAGGGCAGAAAGGAAAGCCAGGCTATGAGATATCATGCGGTATTTGATACAAATGTGCTAGTATCTTCTCTGTTGACCAAACAAACGGACACCGCAACAGCTAAAGTCGTAGATGCCATAGCTTCCGGAGATATCGTTCCGCTTTATAACCAGGAGGTCCTGGATGAATATGATGAAGTCCTTCACCGGGCAAAATTCTCATTCAGCGAACAGCGGATCCGCCGGATCCTGATGATAATCCGGCAGTTCGGTCTGGAGGTAAATCCAAGTCCGACGAGTGAGATACTGGCAGATAGGGACGACCTTGTTTTTTATGAGATCGTTATGGAAAAACGAAATGATGACGCTTATCTGATCACCGGAAACCTCCGCCATTTTCCAAAACGTGATTTCATTGTTACGCCGGCGGAAATGGTAGAGATCCTTTATAAAGATCAGGGTTAAAAGAAAAGCCGTATTGCCGGAAACTATATTATGCTCCGGCAGTACGGTTTCTTATTGTTGACGACCCTTCTTACGAAACGGCAAGGCGTCTGGTATCTAATCGTCAGCATTCAGATCCTCCATCAGCTCGGACACAGACGAAAACCCCCGGCTCAGGCCAATGCCGTTCCGGGCCTCTTTGATCGCGCGGATCGTCTCAGTGTTTGGAATAGGATTTCCAATGCGGAAGGGAATGGCCTGCTCCCGCACGGCCTGACGCAGGAACATGTTGATGGCGGAACTTAAGCTGAGGCCGAAACTCTCAAAAAGCTCCTGCGACTCCCGTTTCAGCACCGGATCGATCTTGATATTCGTACTAACTGGCGCCATAAATGTGACTCCTTTCTACACTATAATCATATGCCTGTCGTGCCTATTCTGTCAATATTTTATGTGGGAGATTTCTTCTTTGACGAACAGGGACGGACGAACAGAAGGAGGCATCGTACCGGCAAATGTGCTTCATGCGTGACCAACTTGAGACAGTGGAAAATCTGAAAAAGCCGTTGAGCAGCTTTCCGGGGACAAACCGGCGAAAAGAAAGAACGGGAAATTTGAGTATAGGAAAACTGTCGTACAGGATCCCGTTCCCATACGGCTGCATCTTATTTCCCGAACAGTTCACTATGCGTCCCGGTGAGGGCCGGCGTCAGCACCAGCACGTCGTCCTCAATGCGGTAGGCCAGCAGCCATAATGCCGATATCAGCATTTCAACCAATCCGGCCGGATGTGGCATTCCCTGTGCCCTGCCCAGTTTCCAGTCAGAGGATGGTCTTTATTCTTGTCCGGCAGTATCTCTCCCATAGCCAGGCAGTGATGACATCCTCCAACAGGCTGATCCTTAATCCACGTTTTATTGCCAGATTGTAATCCTTTTTAAATTGTGTGGTGGACTTGACAGTGTACTTTGTCTTTCTCATTTTTTCAGGTCAGCAAGCAACTCGTCGAGATCCGTGTAGCCTTTCACGGACGGGTCCTTTGCGATCCTTTCCGCTTCTAACATGGCGGCGATCGTTTCCTTATTAGGCGTGTTTAGGGAGATATCGAACGGAATACGGCCCTCACGAAGCGACTGACGGACAAAAATGTTAAAAGCAGTGGACAGGTTCATGCCCAGCTCCGCAAAAAGGGCATCCGCCTGTGCCTTCAGATCAGTATCCATGCGGATGCTGATATTCGTTGTAGTGCCAGCCATACAATCATCTCCTTTCCTGCTGGTAGTTATAACATATTCCAGCTGCACGAAAAAAGCAATACTTTGCACGAGTATTTGATGTCTGATTCATTTTCATTCCCGTTTGTAACCCAAGGATCCTGTTTTGTAAAAATGGACCCTGCGAAGACCATAATGGCTTTAAAATTGGATCTCGTTCACATTGTTTTCCACTTATATAAGATAGAACAGATATTTTTTATCCCTTTATTTCGTCCCATCCTTCAGCTAAAAAATACGTGTATCCTGTAATCTCAAGATCTCGAAAAATCCTTATATTTCCTAGCTTTTTGCCCTCTCCTTTATTTTCCATTATAGGAAGTATAATCGAATCGTAATGCAGACCGGGTCC
>CANQRW010000104.1 GCA_947626365.1 uncultured Lachnospiraceae bacterium | reverse complement strand
AAATGAAATTACTGCATTTGGGAGATCTGCATATTGGAAAGTATCTGTATGACTTTGATCTGATTGAGGATCAGAAATATATCCTCTCTGGGCTTCTTGACTTGATGGAGGAGAAACAGGTTGACGCGGTGCTGATCGCGGGGGATGTGTACGACAAATCTATTCCCAGCGAGGCGGCGGTCCGGCTGCTGGACTGGTTTATCTGCCGGCTGGCGGAAAGACGTGTCAAGACATTTATCATTTCCGGAAACCATGATTCCGACGAGCGGCTCCATTTCGGAAGTGAGATGTTTCGGGCAAGCGGCGTATACATCTCTACCGGATATGACGGCAGCCTGAGGAAGGAAACCGTCACGGATGAATACGGCCCTGTCAATATCTGGCTGATGCCCTTTATCAAGGCCTCCCAGGTGAAGCATTTTTATCCGGATGATGAGATCGGTAATTATGACGACGCGGTCCGGACAGTGTTGAAAAAAATCCGCCTGAATCCCGAGGAAAGAAATGTTCTGGTTGCCCATCAGTTTGTCACGGGAACCTCCTCGGATCCGGCCCTGGGGGGCTCGGAGTCGGCGGCAACCCAGATGGTGGGCGCGGTGGAGAAGGTAGGGTACGACTGCTTTGACGTGTTTGACTATGTGGCTCTGGGGCATATCCACACGCCTCAGGCGGTGGGCCGGGAGCAGGTGCGTTATGCGGGATCGCCCCTTAAATATTCTCTCAGCGAGGCGGAAAAGGACAAGTTCGCGACCCTTGTCACCCTTGGAGGCAAGGGGGATGTGAAGGTTGAGCTGATTCCTCTTCATCCGAGAAGAGATCTGCGCCGCCTGAAGGGCCCTATGGCGCAGCTTTTGAATCCGGATCATGTGGCTGCGCCGGAGGACTACATATACGCCACGCTGACGGACGAAGCCCCCATTGACAACGCCATGGGGATATTCCAGCAGGTTTATCCCAACACGCTTCACATCGACTACGAGAATTCCCACACCCGGCAGGTGGAGAGCGGGGAGATCACTCAGGCAGGGGAAAATAAAACCTTTGCGGAGATCATTTCCGAATTCTATCGGACCATCTACGGCTGCGACATCAGCGAAGAAGAGATGAAACTTATGAAAACAGTGGCCAAGGAAGCGGGGGTGACGGTATGAAGCCAGAGAAACTTATCATCAGCGCCTTCGGGCCTTACGCCGGGGAAATGCCGCCCATTGAGTTCGGGCAGTTTGAGGAAAAGGGATTGTTCCTGATTTCCGGCGACACCGGGGCGGGAAAGACCACCATATTTGACGCCATCTGCTTTGCCCTTTACGGGGAGACCAGCGGTTCCTACCGGGATACGAAAAATCTGCGGTGCGAGTACGCCGGGGATGACGTGAAAAGTTTCGTGGATTTTTATTTCTCCCATCAGGGAAAACAGTATCACATATACCGCCAGCCGGAGTACGACAGGCCAAGTAAGCGCGGCGGGGGGATGGTCCATGAGGACGAGAAAGCCGTTTTTTACTGCGAGGGCGAGAAGCCGGTGGAAGGGATCAAGAATGTCAGGACGGCGGTTTCGGAGCTTCTGCGCATCGACTTTGCCCAGTTTCGGCAGATTACCATGATCGCCCAGGGAGAGTTCTGGAAGCTTCTGAACGCCAAAACCGATGAGCGGACTGGGATTCTCCGGACCATTTTTATGACCGACGCCTATAAGACGATTGAATACAGGCTGAAGGATCAGATGGATGCCGCTTACGCCCGGAAGAAGACAGCCGAGAGAAGCGCCGCCATATATTTTCGGGATGTGACGGCGGATACTGAAAGCGATTACGGGGAGGAACTGTCCCGGCTCAGGGAACGGGTCGATGAAACCGGAGGCGCCTGGTATATCGGGGAGATGACCGACCTGATCGGGAAGCTCCTGGAAGATGACCGCCGGAGGGCAGACGCGGTTGATGGGAGCCTTGCGGCGGAGAAATCGGTTCTGGAGGAGCGGAATAAAGCCCTGATTACCGCGGAGGATAATAATAAAGCGGTGAACACACTGACCGATCTTCTGAGACAGCGGGATGAGCTGAAGGGGATGGCGGAGCGGATGGAGGCTGACGCCAGAAGGCTGCAGCGCCAAAAGGACGCCGCGTATTACGTGAAGCCCCGTTATGGGAGCTGGACGGCCAAAAGGAAGGAAGTCGGGGAAACCGAGAAGGGGATTGCGGAAAAATATGAGGAGCTGGCGTCTGCCGAGACGGCGGAGAAGCTGGCGAGGGAGACTCTGGGAAAAGCGGAATCGGAGCTGCCTCAGGCGGAAGAGCTGAGAAAGCTGGCGGATTCCATTGAGCGGGATAAGGACAAGTACAGCGAAAAGGACCGCCTGGAGCAGGAGATCGCGGCTCTGTCAGCCCGGAAGGAGGTTCTGGAGGAAGAGGGAAGAACAATTCGGGATTCCGCTGCCGCTCTGGAGGAACGGATCGATTCTCTCAGGGAGAAGGCGGAACGTCTTTCCGACCGTCCCTTAAAGTTAGCGGGACTGGAAGCGGAACGGTCCCGCATTCAAGCGCTCCAGGCGGATATCGAGAAGATCATGACTGCCGATCTGCCGGAGCTGGATGGTATGGCAAAGCGCCATGAAAGCCTGGCCGCGGCTTTTGAGAGCGCGAGACGGGACTGTGACAGCGCCGCCGAACAGAGAAAGCGGGCTCAGCAGATTCTGGAGAACTGCCGGGCCGGCATACTGGCCGGGGAGCTGGAGGAAGGAAAGCCCTGCCCGGTGTGCGGCTCTGTTCATCATCCGTCTCCTGCCTCCCTTCCGGTGGAGTCCGTTACGGAGGAACAGGTCAGAAAGCTGGAAAAAGCGGAGAAAACAGCCCAGACGAAAAAAGAGAATGCGCTGACCGAGGCCGAGACAGCCAAAACCAGCCGCAATGCCATGGAAAAGAGGCTGACGGACGACATCCTAAGGTGCCTGGCGGACGAACTGTGTCAGACGCCGGCGGATGGGAAGGCCTTTTCCGAGCTGCGGGATATGATCGCGGAGGAAAGGGATCAGATTGCTGGGAAGGCTCTGAAAAATCAGGAGGAGCAGCTGACGGCGAGGGCAGAATGCGCCCAGCTGGAAGCGGCCCGGAAGGAATATCATGAGGCTGTGGAGACCGAAAAACCGGCGTTGGCCAGGAAAAAGGAAGATAATATCCGGAGCAAAGGCGAGAACGAGAAAAAACTGGCGGAAGCCCGGGCCCGGCTGGAATCCATGGGGAAGCTCCCCTATGAGAGCGCAGAGGCGGCCCAAAAAGCCGGGGCGGAAGCGGCCCAAAAGATCGGGGCCATCAACGATGGGGTTAAGACAGCCCGGCAAAATCTTGAAAATACGATGAAAGCGCTGGCGGGAATCCGCTCTTCGCTGGCTACGCTGCAGGATTCTTTGAACAGGGGAAAAACGGATGAGAAGGCTCTGCAGGAGGCGTTTTTCACCGCTCTGGCGGAAAAAGGTTTTTCGGGGGAGGACGACTTCCTCGCCTGTGTGGTCACAGAGGATCAGATCCGGGCCGGCGACGAAGCACAGAGCGATTACAGGGAAAGGGTTTCCAACAACCGAGTGCTTCTGGAAAAGGCCCGCTCTGAAGCCGAAGGGAAGAGCCTTGTGGATATCGGCGCCATTCAGGCCGCGTTTCACGCCCAACAGGAGCTTGTGGCGCGGCTGACGGAGAAAAAGAATGAAATTTCCGGCCGGCTCAGGGAAAACGGGAAAAAGAACGACAGCATCGAGGGTCTGAAGGAAGACCTGGAACGCGGTCAGAAGGAGTACACGGTAGCCAGGCGCCTTTATGATCTGGTAAAGGGGACCTCCGGCAACGGCAAGATCACTCTTGAACAGTATATTCAGGCTGCCGGCTTCGACGGTATCATCCGGGCCGCCAACCGCCGGCTGCTGCCCATGAGCGGCGGCCAGTACGAACTGTACCGCCAGGAGAGCGCCGTCGGAAAGCAGAGCAGCAATTTTCTTGATCTGGAGGTGCTGAACAACTTTTCCGGACGGAAAAAGCCTGCCGGAAACCTTTCCGGCGGCGAGAGCTTCATGGCTTCGCTGAGCCTTGCCCTCGGTCTGTCGGATACGGTTTCCTCCGGCATGGGAGGAATTCAGATGGAAGCGCTTTTCGTGGACGAGGGCTTCGGCACCCTTGACCGGAGCCATATCGAATCCGCCATGGAGACCCTGCGGACGCTGTCCGGCGCCGGGAAGCTGGTGGGCATCATCAGCCACCGGGAGGAGTTAAAGGAAAGCATTTCCCAGCAGATCAGGATCGAGAAGTCCAACAGCGGAAGCAGGATTTCCGTTGACCTGGGGGTCTGATCCGGAAAAACGGACAAGACAAACCGGTTACGGCATGGAAAAGCGGACAAAACAAGGCAAAATAGGTGTGGAAAAACGGACAAAATGAGATAAAAAGCAGTTGTAAAAGCGGACAAACCGGAATATAATAAGAGAAGAATGGGGAAAGACGGGAGGTTTGTTCGGTGATTTCCAGAAAAATAGAGAAGGAATTGCAGCGATTTTATGATTCAGATGAGAAGAAAGCGCTGCTTGTCACAGGGGCGAGGCAGGTAGGAAAGACATTCATCATCAGAGAATTCGGAAAAAGATATCAATCCTATATTGAAATCAATTTTCTGGAGGACGCGTCGGCCAGATCTCTGTTTGACGGGGCGCAAAGCAGCCGGGATTTGCTGCTCCGCCTGTCTGCTATTGCGGATTCCCCGCTGATTCCAGGGAAGACACTGATCTTCTTTGATGAGGTTCAGGAGTGCGGGGATCTTGTGACAGCCGTCAAGTTTCTGGTGGAGGAAGGCAGCTACCGTTATATTCTCAGCGGTTCGCTTCTGGGAGTTGATCTCAGGGATATCCGTTCGGTTCCGGTGGGGTATATGGATGAAATTCAGATGTATCCTTTGGATTTTGAAGAATTTGCCGCGGCGAACGGGGTGGCGCCCAGGGTGATGGAGGCTTTGCGGAAGGCCTTTCGGGATAAGACGCCGGTGGATGCGGTGGTTCATGAGAAGATGATGGAGCTGTTCCGGCTTTACCTGATTGTGGGCGGCATGCCTGCGGCAGTCGCGGATTATCTGGAGACGAATAACCTGCAGGATGTAATCCGGGAACAAAAATCCATTATTGCCATGTATAAGAGGGATATTGCCCGGTACGATCCGGAGGAGAAGCTGTATCTTGAGGATATTTTTGATTTGATCCCCAGCGAACTGAACAGCAGGAACAAGCGGTTTGTTCTGAAGAATCTCAACGAGAATTTCAAATTTTCCAGGTATAAAAACAGCTTCCTGTGGCTTAGGGACGCAGGTGTGGCGCTGCCTGTTTTTTGTGCCAGTGAACCGACGGTTCCTCTTTTGCTTTCCAAAGCCACAAATCTGTTTAAACTGTTTCTGGCGGATGTGGGACTATTGGCTTCCATGTATATGGACGGCATTCAGATTAAGATCCTGAACCGGGAAAAGGACATCAATTTCGGGGCGGTGTATGAAAATGCTGCTGCGCAGGAACTGAGAGCTCATGGATTTGACCTTTACTATTTCAACAGCAAAAAGCAGGGAGAGGTAGATTTTCTGGTGGAACAGGATGGAAATGTTCTTCCTGTCGAGATAAAATCAGGCAAAGATTATACAAAGCACGCGGCTTTGTCCCATGTACTTAGCAACGCGGACTACGGGATTCCGAAAGCCTACATGTTTCATAATGGAAATGTAAGCGTTTCCGGAAAAATCAGTTATTATCCCATCTATATGATTATGTTTGTGGAGCGGGAGCAGGCTCTTTCGGACATGGTTTATAAGATTGATCTCACGGCCCTGGGATAGCAGCGCGCCGCGGCGGTTATCCGCGCGGCGGTATCACTGCGTCTGCAGCCGGAAAGCGGGATTCTCCTGCCGGAGAAAGACCGGCCGATCCGGTGCATTTCTGTAAACAGTTACGATCTTATTACGTATTTCTCCCGGTTTTTCGCGATCTCCGCCAGGAGGGCGGCGCAGCCTTCCACGCCGAAGGAGCCGCTGTCCAGGCACAGATCTCTGTGATGGAAGGGAGAGGTGTAGCCGGGAATGTAGAGCCGGTGGTAGTTTTCTCTGGCGGCGTCTACCTCACGGATCATGCGCCGGGCGGTCTTTTCATCCATGCCCAGAACGTCGATACAGTTCTGCATCCGTTTTTCAAAAGAAGCGTAAATGTAGACGCTGAGGAGTCCCGGTTCATCCTTCAGGATGTAGTCGGCGCACCGTCCCACAATGATGCAGGAACCCTTGGCGGCGAAATCCAGGATGATTTGTTTCTGAACCTCAAAAATCTCGTCCTTGATGCTGGGAATCCCAACTCCCAGCGGGTAGGCGCCTTTAAACAGCTTGGCGCGGCTGTTTTC
>CANQRW010000103.1 GCA_947626365.1 uncultured Lachnospiraceae bacterium | reverse complement strand
GCCACCATCGTTCCCGGCAGAACGCTGCGCCTTCTGGGCGAGGATGCCGGCCGATACGCCTACATCTACGAGAACGAACCGGAAAAGTGGCCGGTAAACGCCGTCTACCGCCGGGACATCTACCTAAACGAGGCGGAACGCCGCTTCATTGAACTTTTGAAGGAGGAGTTCGACCCCGGTTTCCGAAGAGGCGTCTGATTCTTCTGCAGCAGACAGTTCCGTATCGGAAACATTGGACCCCTCCGTCAAGATCTTTCCATAACCGTACATTCCTCCAGTTCAAACCAGAACAGGCTGCCCCTTCCGCCTTCCTTTTCCTCGCCGCTTTCCACCCCATACCGGGCCTTATGAGCGGTGAGGATTTCTTTTACAATAGACAGGCCGAGCCCTGTTCCATGTTCGCTGCGCCGGCGCTGGCGGCTGGTGAAATACCGATCCCAGATATGAGGAAGCTCCTCCGAGGCGATCCCGCTGCCGTGGTCATACACTTCGGTCCGAACCATGTTCCCGTTCCGATACACCCTCAGTCCGATCACCTTGTCCTCGCCCACATGGGTAACCGCATTGGCCGTCAGATTATAAAATACCTGGCTGATCCTCTGTTCGTCGGCCGTCACATACAGCCCCGGCTCAATCCGGCGCTCAAAAGTCAGGTTCTTCTGCTCACTGAGTACCTGAAACTGTCCCAGAACCTTCTCCGCCAGCTCGCTGAGATTCACCGGATGAAACTCAAAAGCGGCCCCGCCGCTCTGCAAAGCCGAATAGTCCAAAATATCATTGACCAGAAGTGTCAGCCGCTTCGCCTCCCGCTGTATGACCGCGGCGTCGGTACGCGCTTCCTCCCTGTCCTCCCAGGACAGATCCTCGATCTTCTCCGCGTACCCGCTGATGAGCGTCAGCGGCGTCCTGAGATCATGAGTAATATTGGCCAGAAGCTCCCGGCGGGAATGTTCCAGCTTCGCCAGACTCCCGGCTGTCGTCTCCAATGTTTCGGACAATTCGTCCAGTTCGTCGCAGAAGCCCCTCTCAAAAGCTATATCCTCTTTTCCCTCCGCCATCTCCCTCGCCTGAGCGGAAAGGGCCGCGACCGGCTTCGCGAACCGGCGGGCAAAAAAATAAGCCAGGGCAAGTCCCAGCAGAAGGGACACCCCCGTAACTGCCAGCAGCATGGTTCGCAGAATCTGAACCGTAGGCTGCACCGCGCCGATGGGCGTATTGACATACAGAATAAGCGTCTCTTCCGGACCGGACAGCATTTTCCCATAGATCAGATTCCGCCCTCCCGCGTCCGATGTAAGCTCATAGGAAACCTCATCCCCCGCGCTTTCCGTGAGACGTTCCAGAAACGCCGGATACTCTTCGGGCAGATACTGCTCTTTTCCGATCTGCCAGCTTGGTTTTTCGTCTGCTCTGTATGGATTCTGATCATTCCAATATGGATTCTGACCGCCCCGTTCCGTGGAACTTTCCGTGGAACTGTACTCGTCCGCCCGGTACCAGATATTGCCGTTCTCATCAGTCAAAATAACCTGCATGGAGTTTTCATAGGCGATACGGTCAATGAAACGGAACTCGCCGCCGTTTTCCACACCTTCTGCGATTTCACCTGCTGCCCGTTTCACCCGCCCCAGCTGCATCCGGTCATAAAAGCTCTGGAGAAAGACCGTCTGAAGCAGCCACAAAAGGAGCAGGGTAACCATGGCAAACAGGGCAAAATAATTCCATAATTTCCTGCCGATTGAATTTTTACGTAATTTCAAAGCGATACCCCACTCCCCGAAGCGTCACGATATAGTCCCGGCATTCCCCAAGATGGTTTCGAAGCAATTTGATCTGCCAGTCCACCGTGCGGTCCTCGCCGCAATACTCATAACCCCAGACCGCATTCAGGATCTTCTCCCGGGACAAGGCGATTCCCTTATTTTTCACAAGATACAGGAGCAGATCGTACTCTTTCGCCGTCAATTCCACCGGTTTTTCATCCACGTACACCATTCTTCCCGGCTGATGGATCTTCATCCTTCCGACCGTCAAAATTTCTTCATTTCCCTTGGGGGCATGACGGCTGACCACCACACGGATCCGGGCCATGAGTTCTCTGGGAGAAAAGGGCTTCACCACATAATCGTCGATTCCAAGCTCAAAGCCTGCCAGCTTGTCATACTCCGACCCCAGGGCAGAAAGCATGATAATAGGAACATCCTTTGTCTTTCGTATCTCCCTGCAGGCGGCGTAACCGTCCATATCCGGCATCATAATGTCCATGATAATCACATCATAATCCTTCTGTCCGCAGAGCCGGACCGCTCCCCTGCCGCTTGCCGCCGTATCGACCGTATGTCCCTCATGCTCTGCGTACCGGGAAATCAGCTGAACAATATCGGCCTCATCATCCGTCACCAGTATCCGTGCCATGCCAAACACCTCTCGCGCTGTCGTAATATACGGGCAGAGCGTCACTGGCGCTCTGCTCGCATGCAAATATAACATGGCAAACCGACGGAAGTCATTCCCATCGGCTTGCCATAGTTATTTCTATCGGCTTACTATAACTATTTCCAACGGTTTACCATAGTTATTCTCATCGGTTTACCACAGCTATTACCATCGGTTTTCCGTCTATGCAGCATTTCATTTAACCGGCGACTCAGCGGTGATAGCTGGCTCCCCGCTGCTGACCGGTCAGATAGCTGTATCCGCTCTGCGACTCGGACGCTTCCGTATCATCAGAAGTACGATAAGATGCGCCTCTTTCTCTTCCGGCCACATAGCTGAAGGAAGCCGCGGCCTCCTCGGACCACTCTGTCTCAGCGATACCATGCTCATTGAGGAAAGCCTTGCGCTCCTCCTCATCTTCAATCAACGCTGCCTGGGCGTAAATCTCATTGCGGCTTACGCTCCGCTGCCGTCCCGCCAGATAACTGTACTCGCTGGTTTCGGCAGATGCGTTCGCTCCTGTTTCCGCCGCAAAAACCGGTACTGCTGCCGTTGCCATTACAATCGCCGCCAATACGGCGCCCGTCATTCCTGCCATCCATTTACTACGTTTCATCACACATCACCTGTCCTTTCAAAAATTTGCCTTTCGATTCCTTTTGCCGGCCGATTTTATTTGCCTATGGATCTCTCAGCATTTTTAGTATAGGGCAGGAATGTGGAAAGAACGTGAAGATTATTAGGAATTTCTGTGGAATCGGCCGTTCTCTTATTCCTTTGCCGCCGGCAGAGCCGCATGGTTTTCCGTCGGATTTCTCCCGTTCCTACAGTCCCAGCCGGTCTTTCAGAAGAATCACATGGAATTCCTTCACATGTCTGGGAGGCTGGGAAAATACAGCCGTCACCCGGCACATGCTGTCCTGGGAAATGCAGTTCATGCACTCGCCTTTCAGGGCGCAGGGCGTATTCTTTTTCAGGCGTCTGGCGTTGCCGGGGCAGACATTTTTCTTGATCTGGGCGATTCCGCTGTCCACATCCGCCGCCAGCTTGTTCTCCGCCGCCACCACGATGATCTTCTGCGGCCCGAACAGCAGCGCTCCCAACCGGTTTCCGGTTCCCTCAATCTCCACGATCTCCCCGTCCAACGTCAGGGCGTTGGCCGTACACAGATACGCATCGGCCTCCATGGACTGCTTATGGGCATCCGCCTTGTCCCCGCTGCTCCAGTGCCAGAACACCTTATTGCCCTGCTCCTTCAGCGTCTCATAGACATTCAAAGACGCGATACCGGAGGAACCGCCGAATCCCACGCTTCCCTCTCCGGCCAGTTCCAGTATCATTGCCTGCAGGTCTTCCTTCGTCTCCGCGATGTGAGGAAGAAATCCCCGCGTCTTCAGCCTTGCGGCCAATTTCTCATAATCATATTGTTCCATCCGTTATCTCCCTTCCGCCCGGTCACTCACTGTTTCCGGGCTCTCGCCTTTTCCCGAGACACCTGCTGCTCCCAGGCGCTCCCGAAACATTCACCTTCTCCAGAGCTCCTGCCGCTCTCGGAATACTCACTGCTCCCGGAACACGATCTCTCCCGTTTCCGGATTCATGCTCTCCACAATCGCCAGGGACTCCAGCTGTAATCCCATATCGCGGATCATCTTTCCGCCCGGCTGGAAGCCTTTCTCCACACAGATCCCGATGCCCTCCACTGTGGCGCCGGCGCTCTGCACCAGTTCGATCAGCCCCTTCAGGGCACATCCGTTGGCCAGGAAATCATCAATGATCAGCACATGGTCCTCCGGCCCGATAAAACGCTTGGACACAATTACATCATAGACCCGTCCGTGGGTATAGCTCTGAACCTTGGTGGTATAGACGTCTCCCGACAGATTCAGGCTCTGGGCCTTCTTGGCGAACAGCACCGGCACGTTAAAGCACTCCGCCACCACACAGGCGATACCGATTCCGCTGGCCTCAATGGTCAGAATCTTGTTGATGGGCTTGTCCGCGAACAGGCGCTTAAACTCCATGCCCATCTCGTGAAACAGCTCCACGTCCATCAGGTGATTCAAAAAACAGTCAACTTTCAGCACATCTCCCTCCGCCAGGATACCGTCCCGGCGAATCCGTTCTTCAAGCAGCTTCATTGGTATCTTCTCCTTCACTCGCTGAAAATGTGTTTCTCATCGGACCGCGTCTTTCCGTTGTCCGAACCGCAGTTTAATGGTTGGTAACATTATACGTAAAATCCCTGTAAAACGCAACTGTTTTCCCGCACATAGGCAAACTCTTATCCTCTCGCGAAATCCTTTATTTTGGCGAAAAAATCTTCAAGGATAAATCTGGAATCGATCGTCTCATAGACTCTGATGGGTCTGTGTGATCCGTTATGAATATAGCGCATCGTTTCATCCAGTTCCGGAGCGGGCATGCAGGACCATTTTCCGCAATCCGGGAACAGCATAACGCCGATGGAAGGCGAATCCCCAAGAATTCTGTACTCTGCCGGTCTTGATTCCCAGGCGTTATTAAACCCGACTACATTTTCCGCAAGGTACTTTCCTATTTCACCATACGGCCTTACTCTCTCATACAATTCCGCAAAGGTAACCGGCATCATGCGGTACACATTTCTCGGTATTTGCCAGACATTCATTTTCGACCGAAACAATACATTGGCCGCGCACACGTCATTTTTCAAATTGTATTCCCAGCCGCCTTCCGGATAATTCCCGCCTCCGATCCACACGACCGTTACATTCTTTTCACAGATCTCCGGCTTCAAGAGAATCGCCGACGCGATGTCCGTAAGCGCCCCCAGAACAGCCACATATAAGGACCTTTGATCCTCTTTCAAAGCTTCCTCAATAATCAGTCCCGCCCCGGGGGAGTCCATCGGCGTTTTTTCATCCGGCAGCGCTTTTTCCGCGCCGTTTACCAGCCGCACATGGCCGGACATCCCCATTTTTTCCAGGATCAGAAGCCCCTCCTGATAACTGTCCTGCTGGCTTGTGACAGATTTCTCCTCCCCAAAATGAGCCGGGATAATGCCCCTCAGATCAAAGGATTGGGTTAAAATGGCATGAACCATCGCGAACTGGTCATCCACCTCGTTTTTCAGATCCGTGCTGAGTATCACTCGGATTTTCTTCGAATCCGGTATGTTAAAATTGTGCATACATTCTCCTTTACCTAGACTTTATTCCACTGTATAACCTGCGTCCGCAAGCGTTTCCATGGCTTTGTCAAATTTGCCCGCTTTTACGAGAATGTAATCTGTGTTAAAGCTGGACACTGCAAATATGGCAATTCCATTTTCTGCGAGAACGCTTGATATTTTCGCCAGTACTCCGATAAGAGAAAAGTCAAGGACTCCCTGAATATAAAACCCTTTCCAACCGTCATCACGAGCGGTCGTATTTTCCGGCGTGTCCGCCGTTTTGCAGACAAGGGACAGCTCTTCATCCGTCTTAGCGATGAAAAAGAACTCCTTATCCAGATCGATATCCTCTATATTCGCCACCTGACACACAGTGAAATCATACGACAACCTTTTTAATTTCATTTCGTTCTCCTTCAAAAATCCGGGTTTTTAATACCATCTCATAATCAATATAATCCCCGGCAAAGGGAGTATCTGTATTCCTTCTTTGCGCGGTTTTTACAAAACCAACACTTTCATAGTTCTTTTGAGCAGGTAATGTTAGTTCATTCGTCGTTACTATTATTTTTTCTGCGTCATATTCTTTCAGTATTCTTCTGATGGCCTCCTGTAATTGTATTTTCCCGTAACCCTTTCCTTTATAATCAGTTATGATGCAGTTATGCCCTATTGAAATATAGTTAGGCCTTTTTCTGGGATTCCATGAGATATGTCCGACCGCAATACCGTCTATTACTGTTATAAACCCACATGTATCGGCAATAGAATCCAAATTTGAATAAAAGAAATCATCATATTCTTTCCACATTTTATCCCAATATG
>CANQRW010000102.1 GCA_947626365.1 uncultured Lachnospiraceae bacterium | reverse complement strand
AAGGCGGCCGTGGAAGTGAAGGCCGACTGGGGAAAGATGGTAGAACAGTATCTCCATAAGTCCAATATGCTGAAGTGCGTGTTTCTGCTGGTGGACATCCGGCATGAGCCTTCTGCCAACGACAAGACCATGTACGAGTGGATCATCTACAATGGGTTCCGCCCGGTGGTCATCGCTACCAAGTTAGACAAGATTAACCGAAGCCAGATTCCGAAGCAGGTGAAGCTTCTGCGCCAGGGACTGGGCATGGATGAGGAGGATATCCTGATTCCTTTCTCTGCCGAGACCAAGCAGGGCCGGGAGGAGATCTGGGAACTGGTCGAGGGATTGTCAAGGCAGTCCGTTTAATTTTAACAGGAAATTATTCTCAAGGCTTCCGCCGTATAAACTGCCCGGAAAAAGACCATGATTCACTTAGAACAAAATCTGATCTAAGTGGAGGTACCGGGTATGTCGGGATACAAGGTGGAAATCTGCGGGGTAAACACAGCCAAGCTTCCTTTGCTGAGCAGCGAGGAGAAGGAGGCGCTGTTCCTGCGGATCAAAGAAGGAGACATGGATGCCCGGGAACAGTATATCAAAGGCAACCTCCGTCTGGTCCTGAGCGTTATCCAGCGCTTTTCCGGAAACAATGAAAATGTGGACGATCTGTTTCAAATCGGCTGTATCGGCCTGATTAAGGCCATAGATAATTTCGATCTGTCTCAAAATGTAAAATTTTCAACTTATGCAGTGCCCATGATCCTGGGCGAAGTCCGCAGGTATTTAAGAGACAACAATTCAATCCGCGTCAGCCGTTCCCTCCGTGATACGGCCTACAAGGCCATCTACGCCAGGGAAGGACTGACGCGCAGGAATTCCAAGGAACCCACCCTGATGGAGATTGCCGATGAAATCGGCATCAGCAAGGAAGAGATTACCTATGCCCTGGATGCGATTCAGACGCCGGTCAGCCTCTACGAGCCGGTCTACACAGACGGCGGGGATCCTCTTTATGTTATGGACCAGATCAGCGACAAGAAGAATCTGGAAGAAAACTGGATTGAGGATATTTCCCTGAGTGAGGCCATGAAACGGCTGCCTGAGCGTGAAAGGCATATCATTGCCATGCGTTTCTTCGAGGGAAAGACCCAGACTGAGGTCGCGCAGGAAATCCATATCAGCCAGGCTCAGGTCAGCCGTCTGGAGAAAAACGCGCTGAAGTCCATGAGAAACTATCTCAGCTGACGATTCCCGGCCGGCGATTATGCCGCGGCGAGCATTTTGATTGCTTTATAAAAGAATTGCTTTATAAAACCATTGAATCACAGGGGAATCTGTCGTAAAATGAATCGAAGGAACCCTATTTTGCGGCTGGCCGCAAAGCGGGGAGACAACAGAAGAGGAGGATATCAGATTCGATGATTCGCAATATCGTGTTTGATATGGGAGGAGTTTTGATTCATTTTATACCCAGTCATTTTATTGACAGGCTTCACGTGTCAGAGGAGGATGGGAGGCTTCTTTTACGGCAGGTGTTCCGCTCGGTGGAGTGGGTTCAGATGGACCGAGGAAGTATCGATGAGGAAGCGGCGATCCGCCGATTCTGCCGGCGGCTTCCTTCTCATCTGCATGAGAGCGTACGCAAATTGGTACTTGAGTGGGATGAGCCGGTGATGCCGGTAGAAGGAATGTATGAGCTGGCGGAGGAGCTTAAGAACGCCGGCTACGGCATCTATCTGCTGTCCAATGCCAGTGTCCGTCATCCTCAGTATTGGCCGAAGATTCCGGCGAGCCGGTTCTTCGATGGGGTAGTGGTATCAGCGGAGGCAGGATATATGAAGCCGCAGGCGGAGATTTACCGGCTGCTGTGCGAACGATACGGGCTTAAGGCGGAAGAGTGCTTTTTTATCGACGATCTGCCTGCCAATGTGGAGGGCGCCGAATTTGTAGGGATGCGCGGCGCGGTATTCCATGATGGGGATGTGGAAGAATTGAGAGAGGAACTGCGGCGCGGCGGAGTGAGCATTTGAGCCGGAAGGCGAAGTGAGCGTTTGACCCGGAAAGCGAAGTGAGCGTTTGACCCGGAAAGCGAAGTGAGCGTTTGAGCCGGAAAGAGAATACAACAAACGCGTCACTGGCGCGTTTGTTGCATACTGATGTAACAGGACTGCAGGGACAGCTATTGAGCGTCCCCGCAATTTTTCTTATACAGAATCAGCAGTCCCTTTAGCAGAAGATCATCCTCATAGGCGATTTCATGGCTGCACAGGGGAATGAAGCTGGCAGCCAGGCCGCCGGTGGCTACGACGGAAGCCTGGGAGCCCAGCTCCGCTTCCATCTGGTCGATGATGCCGTCGATCATGGCGGCGGTGCCGTACATAATGCCGGACCGCATGCAGTCGATAGTGTTCTTGCCGATGATTTTGCCGGGAGCGCCGAAGCTGATGTAAGGCAGCTGAGCCGTATGGCCGCTTAAGGAATCCATGGCCACCTTGGGGCCGGGCAGAATGACGCCGCCTGCGTAGTTCCCCCTGGCATCCACCACGGACATGGTGGTGGCGGTTCCCATATCGATGATGATGATGGGGCAGGGATAGGAATGGGCGGCGGCCACGGCGGCCACGATCAGGTCGCTTCCCACGGTCTTGGGATTGTCCATGAGGATGTTGATGCCGGTCTTGATGCCGGGGCCTACCAGAAGCGGCGTAAAACCGCATATTTTTTCCACTGCCGACAGGATCGCGGCGTTCAGAGGCGGCACCACGGAGGAAAGGATCGCTCCTTCGATCCGGCCGAGGGGAATATCGTAGAGTTCCAGGATGCTTTTGATGTTGACGGCGTATTCCAGGTCGGTCTTGTTGTGGTTAGTGGTAACCCGCTCCACGAAATAGGTTTTTTGGTCATCGATTCCTCCGATGACAATATTGGTGTTTCCCATATCGATTGCTAAGATCATAGTGAATCCCCCATAGTTGTCCTTTTCAGACCTGATATTTTGTGGTATACTCGCTTATATTGAAACTATCCTAACATATTTTTATGTAAAATAAAAGTACCCTTTTGCGGAAGGAGGATTTTCCATGTTAACCGGAAAAACCGTGGTGCTGGGCGTCAGCGGCAGCATTGCCGCCTACAAGATCGCAGGTCTTGCCAGCGCTCTGAAAAAGCTTCACGCCGATGTCCAGGTGATCATGACCCGGAACGGAACGCAGTTTATCACGCCGCTGACATTTGAGAGCCTGACCGGAAATAAGTGTCTGGTGGATACCTTCGACCGGAATTTTCAGTTCAGCGTGGAGCATGTGGCCATTGCCAAAAAGGCGGATATCTTCATGCTGGCACCGGCTACCGCCAATGTGATCGCCAAGGCGGCTCACGGCCTGGCGGACGATATGCTGACCACCACGTTTCTGGCCTGCCGCTGTCCCAAATACATCGTTCCGGCCATGAATACCCAGATGTATGAGAATCCCATTACCCAGGATAACCTTAAAACCTGTGTATCCTATGGTATGCATGTGATTGATCCCGCCGTAGGTTATCTGGCCTGCGGCGACGTGGGAGCCGGAAAAATGCCGGAGCCGGAGGTGCTTCTGGACTATATCCTCCAGGAAATCGCGTATCCCAAAGACCTGGCGGGAAAGAAGATTCTGGTGACCGCAGGGCCTACTCAGGAGAAACTGGATCCGGTCCGTTATCTGACTAACCATTCCACAGGCAGGATGGGCTACGCCATCGCCAGAGTGGCGGCCCGGAGAGGCGCGGAGGTGACCCTGGTCACCGGTCCGACGAATTTGGAGAAGCCCCGCTTTGTGAAGCTGGTGGAGATTACCAGCGCCGGGGAGATGTTCGAGGCAGTGACAGCTGCCGCCCCGGCTCAGGACGCCGTCATCAAGGCGGCGGCGGTGGCGGATTACCGGCCGGTTTCCGCGGCTGACGAGAAGATGAAAAAGAAAGACGGCGAGATGTTCATCGAGTTGGAGCGGACCGGCGATATCCTGGGATATCTGGGACAGCATAAGAGAAAAGGCCAGCTTCTCTGCGGTTTTTCCATGGAGACAGAGAACCTGCTTGCCAATTCCAGGGAGAAGCTTCGGAAGAAGAATCTGGATATGATAGCAGCTAACAGCCTGAAGGTGGAAGGAGCCGGTTTCGGTACCGACACCAATGTGGTGACCCTGATTACCAGAGAGGAAGAGACTGCACTGGAAAAAATGAGCAAGGATGATGTGGCGGACCGGCTTCTCACGAAGCTGTTTTCCCTGTGACCGCATGCAGCTGCGGCAGGGATAAACGGATTGCGGCCATAAACGGATTGCGGCCGTCCAATGAACCATCCGGCTGAAAAGAGGAGGAGAAAATCACATGCGTTACGAGAAAAGAGAAATCACGGTAGAGGGTCAGGTGACCGGTCCGGCATCGGTGGACTGGTATCTGTTGGATTCTGTCAGCGTGGCCCCGGATAAAAAGCGGCCCTTGGTCATTGTCTGCCCCGGAGGCGGCTACGCCTACCGCTCCGATCGGGAAGCGGAGCCGGTGGTCATGAAGTTTCTGGCCATGGGATACCACTGCGGCCTGATGAATTACAGTGTGGCGCCCAGCCGTTTCCCCACATCCCTTCTGGAGCTTGCGGAGGCGGTGGCTGCGGCGCGGGAGAACGCCGGCCGGTGGAACGCGGATCCGGAGCGGATCTATGTCTGCGGATTTTCGGCGGGAGGCCATCTGGTCTGCAGTCTTGGCGTATTCTGGAATCAGCCGTTCGTATCTGAGAGAATCGGAAGGACGGCTCAGCAGGTGCGTCCCGACGGTCTGATCCTGGCCTATCCGGTCATCACCGCCGGGGAATTTGCCCATCAGGGCTCTTTCGATTACCTTCTGGGCAATACGGAAGAGGAGGAGAAATCGGGAGCGTGTCTGGAGGACAGCCGGGGGCAGAAATGGAACCGGCAGCAGGTGTCTCTGGAGCTTCAGGTTACGCCGGAGACTCCGCCGGTCTTTTTGTGGCACACCTATGAGGACGCTTCCGTGCCTGTGGAGAACAGCCTGCTTCTGGCGTCGGCGCTGAGAAAATGCGGCGTAAGCCTGGAGCTTCACATCTATCCGAAGGGGCCTCATGGCCTGGCCCTTGCCAGTGACGAGACTTCCGGATCCTGGCGGCCGGATCTTCTGGTTCCGCCGGTGCAGAACTGGGTGGAGCTGGCGCATACGTGGATAGAAGGCAGAAAAAAGTGAGAACCGGCATATCCTGCCGGTCCTGGATAGAGGGCAGAAAAAAGTGAGATTCGGCATATCCTGCTGATTCTGCCGGGAGGAAATCCCTTGACGGGGCGGCGGATTCATACTACAATGCCATGGGGCATAATACTCGTTTTCCTGCGTTCCTGTCCGGATCGGCAGGAGAATGGGGAGTTCCCACAGTCAGCTTCAGGAACAGTCAGTATCAGAAATCGGAGGAATCGTTTTGGCAACAACTGCGGAAGAGATAAAGAAACGAAGAACATTTGCAATCATATCCCACCCGGACGCGGGCAAGACCACATTGACGGAGAAATTCCTGCTTTATGGCGGAGCTATCAACCTGGCCGGCACGGTAAAGGGCCGGAAGGCCGCCAAACACGCGGTGTCCGACTGGATGGAGATCGAGAAGGAGAGAGGAATTTCCGTCACATCTTCCGTCATGCAGTTTGAGTATGACGGATACTGCATCAATATACTGGATACGCCGGGACACCAGGACTTCTCGGAGGATACTTACCGGACCCTGATGGCGGCGGACAGCGCCGTCATGGTTATCGACGGTTCCAAGGGCGTGGAGGCCCAGACCATTAAGCTGTTCAAAGTCTGTGTCCTGCGGGGCATACCCATTTTTACATTTATCAACAAGCTGGATCGGGAGGCCAAGGACCCCTTTGAGCTGATGGATGATATCGAAAATGTGCTTGGCATTCGTACCTGTCCCGTCAACTGGCCTATCGGCTGCGGCAAGAACTTTAAAGGGGTTTATGACCGGAACACCAGACAGATCACCACCTTCACGGCGGCCATGGGCGGCCAGAAGGAGATTGCTTCCCAGACCTTTGACCTGGACAGCCCCGAGGCGGAGACGGCCGTCGGGTTCGACTATTACCGGCAGCTTCAGGACGAGATCGAGCTTCTGGACGGAGCCGCCGACGAGTTTGATATTGACCGGGTCCGCAGAGGCAACCTGTCGCCGGTGTTTTTCGGTTCGGCTCTGACCAATTTCGGCGTGGAGACCTTTCTGAGACATTTCCTGGATATGACCACGTCGCCCCTTCCCAGGAAGACCACTACGGGGGAGATCGATCCTTTTAAGGAAGACTTCTCCGCCTTTGTCTTTAAGATTCAGGCCAACATGAATAAGGCCCACCGGGACCGCATCGCTTTTATGCGGATCGTGTCCGGCAAATTTGAGGCCGGCATGGAGGTCAATCACGTCCAGGGCGGCAAAAAGCTGCGGCTGTCCCAGCCCCAGCAGCTGATGGCCCAGGACCGGAAGATCGTGGAGGAAGCCTACGCCGGGGATATTATCGGTGTCTTCGATCCGGGTATCTTCTCCATCGGCGATACCCTGTGCCTGTCCAATGAGAAATTTGAATTTGAAGGAATTCCCACCTTCGCGCCGGAGCATTTCGCCCGGGTGCGCCAG
>CANQRW010000101.1 GCA_947626365.1 uncultured Lachnospiraceae bacterium | reverse complement strand
TAAGTTGAACCGCCGTATGCCGAACGGCACGTACTGGTGGTGTGAGAGGGCGGAGAAAATCCGCCCTACTCGATTTAACTCCATAGTATTTTGACGCAGATGCCTGCATTCCCCCGGGAACCGCGGGCATTTGCCGAAAATTCTGTGATATACAGCAGATTACAGGAGGCAGAACCTGAATAATCGGAAAGGAAAATTATGATGACACAGATTTGGAAAGATTTGAAGGTATCTCCGGAAGAGGAGAAAATGGTGGAAGAGATCAGGAACAGCGGCATCGGAAAAAGTCTGAGTCCGGAGCAGCTGAACCGATATCATGTGGGAAAAGAATGGGACGTGGAGATTGACACCCGGGCCGGAAAGACTTTGGTACATATGTACTGGCCGGAAAACGCGGCCGGAAAAACGCCGCTGTACATCAATATCCACGGGGGCGGTTTTGTCAAAGGCCGCCGGGATCAGGATATCGTGTTCTGCCGTAACATCTGCAGCCGTTCCGGCGTGGCTATCGCGGACATTGATTACGTTCCGTCCCCTGCCATGCGGTATCCGGGACAGGTGTACGCCTGCTATGACGTGGTGCAGTATTTCGCGGAGCATGCGGAAGAGATGAATGTAGACCGGAGCCGGATTGCCGTGGGCGGCCACAGTGCCGGAGGAAACCTGACGGCGGCCCTTATCCTGATGGCGATTGACAACAAAACCTTCGTTCCGGCCCTGCAGATCCTGGATTACGCCGGGCTGGACATGTCCGTTCCAGCCGTCACCAAGCGGAACGGAGACAGCAATCCCCGGATTCCAGCCTGGAAAGCGGATTTCTACGATAAGATGTATGTGGATCCGGAGGACGCGAAAGAGATATACTGCAGTCCCGGCCTGGCTTCCGACGAGCAGCTGTCCAAAGAACCGGCTACGCTGATGATTTACTGTGAGAACGATACCTTCTGCGATGAGAACGCGGAATTTCAGAGAAGGCTTCTGGCCCAGGGCGTTCCGGTCTACGGAAAGCGCTTTCTCCACAGCAGCCACGGCTTTACGGTTCAGAGGCGGGACGAGTACGAGGAAGCGGAGCGGATGATCCTGACGGCATTGAAAGAGATGATGTAAAGGTAGTGTTGCATTTTCCCTATGATTCCGGATGTAGATATGGTATTTTACTTATGATTCCTGATGGGGTAAGATGAAGATAACAAAAGGGCAGGGAACCTGTCCGGAACATTTTAAGAGGAGGAATCAGATATGGATGCGGTTATGCAGGCACAGGAAAAATTTGGGGAACTGATCCGTTCGGAGTTTGAGCGGATCGAGCGGATGAAAGCGAACCAGGAGGCGACGGACTTCGGAAAGCTGGAAAAGATCGTGATCGGTATTCTGCCGGGAGACGGCATCGGCCCCATTATCATGAAGGAGGCTTTGCGGGTTCTGAACTGCCTGCTGGCTCCGGAGATTGAGAGCGGCAGAGTGGAAATCCGCCCCATTGAGGGTATGACCATCGAAAACCGGGCGGCGAAGCTTCAGAGCCTGCCGGATGACGTGTTTGAAGAGATTAAGAAGTGCAATGTGCTTCTGAAGGGCCCCATGGTGACTCCCAGAGCCGGCGATCCCTGGCCCAATTTGGTCAGCGCCAACAGCCTGCTGCGCCGGGGGCTGGAGCTGTTCGCGGCGGTGCGTCCCATCCGTATCCCGGATAAGAACATCGACTGGACATTCTTCCGCGAGAATATTGAAGGCGAGTACATCTGGGGCAACAAGGGAATCCAGGTGAACGAGGATCTGGCGGTGGATTTCAAGGTGCAGACCGCCCAGGGAAGCGAGCGGATCGCGAGAGCGGCTTTTGATTTCGCCAGAAAGAACGGCAAGAAGAATGTGACTGTCGTGACGAAGGCCAATATCGTGAAGCTGGCTGACGGCAATTTCATCAAGGCGGTGCGCAAGGTGGGAGAGGAATATCCGGACATCGAGATTCAGGAGAGGCTGGTGGATGCCATGTGCGCCAAGATGCTGGATCCGGAGTTTAACAAGGGAATCGAAGTCATTGTCCTTCCCAACCTGTACGGCGACATCGTCACCGACGTAGCCGCGGAGCATCAGGGCGGACTGGGAACGGCGTCCTCCTCCAACATCGGCAACAAGTACGCCATGTTTGAGGCCATTCACGGGACGGCTCCTTACCTGATGAGCCACGGAAGAGGGGAGTACGCGGATCCCTGTTCCCTGATCCGGGCCGCGGGCATGCTGATGGCCCATATCGGTTACGCGGACCGGAAGGCCATTCTGGATCAGGCTCTTGACATCTGCACCGTCACTGAGCGGAAGAAAGTAGTCACCACCGACGTGGACGGCGCCAGCGCCGCGGAATTTACCGATTATTTGCTGGAAACCATCGAGCGCGTCCGGGCGTAAGATATTTGACTTGGAATACCGTTGGAGGGGCTATTGCGACAGCCCCTTCCGGCGGTATTTTATGTTACGTCAGTATGCAAAAAATTCGCCAAATAACCGAACAAAAATGCGCCAAATAACCGAACAAAAATGCGCCAAATAACCGAACAAAAATGCGCCAAATAACCGAAAACTCAAGCTGGGTGGTGACACGCTGGTGGAAGAGGGCGCCCGCAGTCTGAAAAAACTGGGCGGTCTGATCGATACGGATAAGATGAAGCCGGCTTCGTTCCAAATGGTTCTTACCGCAACGGGAAATTACGCGTATCGAAGGGCGGACGGCGTGTATGTGGTTCCGATCGGATGCCTGAAAAATTGAATATTGTGAGAGAATGTTGGTGTTTGCATGAGGAAACGCCAGTTCAGGAGAGGCGCCGCGGAATCCGAAAGGGTTTCGCGGTGCTTTTTTCCTATAGATGAACCTGCGCTTTCCATATTGGACTTCCTGTTTATGTCTTATTATACTGAAATTATCAAGATGAAACAATTTCAAAGGAGGAAATAAATATGGGTGTTTACGCGGTAACCGGCGGCTCCAGCGGAATCGGGGCCAAGACGGTAGAGATGCTGAAAGCGAAAGGAAACCAGGTGATCAATATTGATTTGAAGGGCGGGGATATCTGCGCGAACCTGGCCACGGTGGACGGGAGGAATGATGTGATCCGGCAGCTTCACGCTATGGCTCCGGAGGGCCTTGACGGACTGGTCTGCAACGCCGGCGTCTCCGGCGCCTGCGGGAACCTGCCGCTGGTCGTCTCACTGAATTATTTCGGCGTGACCAAGCTGGCGAAGGGAGTGCGGGACCTTCTGATCAAAAAAGGAGGCCGGGTGTCCGTCACCTCGTCCAACACCATTTCCCAGGGAACCGGGCGCATGGATATCGCTGATCTGCTGAACAATGTGGGAGATGAGAAGATGATCTGCGATATTGTGGCAGGTCTGGATCAAAAAAATGTCACGGTAGGAAACAGTATCTATGTGGCGACCAAATACGCCCTGGCACGCTGGGTGCGCAGGGTGGCCCCTTACTGGGCGGCCCGGGGAGTCCGAGTCAACGCGGTGGCTCCAGGCAATGTTCGAACGGCCATGACAGGGGCCCTGGAAGGCGGCGCCAGAGCGGCGGTCAACGCCCTGCCGATTCCCACCAAATTTGGCGGGGATGCCCTGATGGAACCGGATGAGATCGCAGGCGTGATCACATTTCTTGTTTCGGAGGAGTCTCTGGGCATGAACGGCAATATTGTATTCGTAGACGGCGGCACCGACGCGCTGCTTAATTCGGAAAAGGTGTATTAAAGGAGGGAAAAGTCATGAACTTGATTGAAAAATATATCGAAGTGATGCAGAATAAAGATTATGAGGCTTTGGCGGAACTGTTTTCCCCGGACGGGAGCCTGACGGACTATTGTCCCAAGGGAACGGCCCAGAGAGAGTATCACGTCTATGGGCAGGAAGCCATCAACATGTTTTTCCGAAATAAATTCACGTTCGGCCGTTTTTCCATCTCTGAGGCCCAGGCCATCAATGATCATCAGGCGAAATATGTAGCCAATTACGGCGGCTATCTGGTTATGGCCATCGCTACCATCCGCCGGACGACGGAGGACGGCAGGATCGAGCGGATGTCGGTCCGGCCTAAGTAAAGCGATTGGTCGGCGAGGCATGAATGATTTTCAGGAGGAGGGATTGGTATGAATGAACGGCAGCTGCGCTATTTAAGAGCTATCGCGGCGGAGGGAAATATCCGCGGAGCGTCCCGGGTGCTTTCACGCAATCCTTCCTCTCTGACCCGGATGCTGAAAAACAGTGAGGAGGAATTGGGCGTCGTCCTGTTTGCGCGGACGAGGGACGGCCTGAAGGTCACTCCGGAAGGAGAGTGCTTCTTTTCACTTGCGGAGGCTGTGGAGAAGCAGTTTGAGGAACTGAGGGTCTGGCTTACAGCAGAATCCGCTAAATTTGAGGTGGAGGATCCGGTCTGTGCGGACACAGCCGACGGCGGAATGGAAGGTATGGACGCGGCCTGTGATAGAAAGAGTAAATCCTGCAGCCGCAACTGGACAGAGAATGAGATCCGGTATCTGCTGGCGATCCGTGAATACGGCAATATTTCCCGGGCGGCCCAGGAACTGTATGTCGCTCAGCCATCCCTGAGCCAGATGGTCATGGAACTGGAGGCCGAGTTGGGGCATTCGATTTTCCAGCGTGGAAAAAAGGGGGTGCGGGTGACGGAATTCGGACAATCCCTTCTTGAGCGTCTGGAGGCCATCTGGCAGGGATTTCAGAATATTTACGCGGAGATGGAAGAGTTCCAACAGATGAAGAGGGGAAAGATCACCTTTGGGATCCCCATGAATCTGGGGACCTATCTGATTCCCCTTCTGCTTCCTGCTTTTTCTGAGGCGTATCCCGGTATCCAGGTAAATATCCGGGAAAACAATACGTCGGAACTGGAAAAGCTTCTGATGGACAAAAAGATTGATTTCTGTATCATGCACGACATGGGAAAGCAGGAGTCCCTGGAATATACAGAGTTTTCAGATGATCCTTTTTATCTTGTAGTGCCGACGGGAATGAGGGAGCGGCTGGGATTTTCAAAGGATCAGATTCTGGGAACGGAGAATCTGCGGAAGCTGGAGAAGATTCCTTTTGTCATGGTTGCCAGCCGTCAGAAGCTGCGCCAGGTGGTAGACCGGATCCTGGCCTGTGTGGGGATCCGCCCTCAGATCCGCTGCAGTACCAGAAGCATGGAGACAGCAAAGCGGCTTGTAGCGGCGGGAATGGGTGTGACATTTCTCCCGGGCTCTTATATAACCCTTTATTCGGGGACGGAAGGATTGGAGTGGTATCCGGTGGATGAGGCGCTGGGCGGCAGCTGGAAGCTGGTGGTAGCCAAGCGCAGGAATGAGTCCCTGCCGCGAAGTTCAAGGGAATTTCTCCGTATGCTGCAGGAATGTCTTGATTGAAAATGGTTGAAAAAGCAAAATTTATGCACTTTAGTGCAAAAACTTGATTATTTCTCCTGTTTATGCTATTATGATGACGAAGGGAGAGATGCGCAATGATAGGATCACATAAATTGAAAAAACGTGATCGTTATCTCAATAAGCTGATCGGCTTTCAAGACACGGAACCTGTAAAAGTCATCACCGGCATAAGACGCTGCGGAAAATCAAGCCTTTTGAAGCTGATGGTCGCTCATTTGATTGAAACAGGTATTCAGCCGGAGCAGATTGTTGAGATGAACTTTGAATCCAATGATTTTCGGAAAATGACTTCCGATGATGTCTACGATTATGTAAAAAAACAAGTCGTGTCCGGAAAGCGCATGTATCTGTTTTTCGACGAAATCCAGAGAATCGACGCATGGGAAGACGCGATCAATGCTTTGCGCGTGGATTTGGACTGTGATATCTATGTGACCGGTTCCAACGCGTACCTGCTTTCCTCGGAATATTCCACCTATCTTTCCGGCAGATGCGTGGAGATCAAAATGCTGCCGCTGTCTTTCCGTGAGTTTCTTGATTTTCATGATTTTGAGGTGAGGGAAACCAGGAGCGCTCTTGGCGGCGTTCATAAGCGGGTATTTGACAAAAATGGCGAACACTATGAACTGCGGGAGGCGTTTGAAGCATTCATGCGTTTTGGCGGGATGCCGGGTATTGCCGACGTCGGACTCGATCAGGAAAAGGCGCTTTCCCTCCTTGACGGTATCTATTCTACCGTTGTCGTCCGCGATATTCTGGAACGGGAAAGGCGGCTGGGGCAGAAGCGAATTACCGATCCGATCCTGCTTCGCAAAATCATCATGTTTCTGGCGGACAATATCGGATCGAATGTTTCGATTGCATCCATAGGCAATACCTTGGTGAATGAAGGCCTTCTTGAGGATGGGAAACGGAAAAGCGCGCCGAGCGCGCATACGGTTCAGGCCTATGTCAGCGCGCTGCTTGAAAGCTACTTCTTCTATGAGATCAAGCGGTTCGATATCAAAGGAAAAGAATATCTCCGCACACTTGGCAAGTACTATATTGTCGATATTGCCCTGAGAAATTATCTGCTGGGGTTCCGAAACCGCGACAGCGGTCACGCGATCGAAAATGTCGTCTATTTTGAACTGCTCCGCAGAGGATACGACGCAGCGATCGGTAAGATCGATAACATGGAGGTGGACTTCATTGCGGCTACCGCCGATGAAAGGAAATATATTCAGGTGGCGGAATCCATGAACAGCGAGGATGTAAGGAAACGTGAACTGGCCCCGCTGCAAAAAATACGCGATAACTATGAAAAGATTGTGTTGTCGCTTGAACCGGGACTGGACAGCTCATACGAAGGAATTAAGTCTGAAAACCTGATCGAATGGCTGCTTGCGTGAAAGTTATCATACTTTTGCTGAGAAACCGGTATCGTTTCTAAACCCCCATGTCCGCACGCTTGACACCACCATAAATGAAACTGTGCAGACGATAGGCTATTGAATTTATC
>CANQRW010000100.1 GCA_947626365.1 uncultured Lachnospiraceae bacterium | reverse complement strand
AGTAATCCTTTCTATATGGAGATTATAATCTGCGGCGACTGCGCAGTCGCCGCACCGTTCTTTGTGCTGTTTAACACTTGATCCCCTTACTCTGGATCCTGTTCAGAAGAAAAGCCAGGATAATGGGTACGGGGAAGCCCCACAGCAGTCCGTATACACTCAGTTTCAGGGTGTTGGCCAGATAGGATAAGAAATCTGGCGATGATAAAAATCTGGTGAAATTCTTAAATCCCACCCAGTTGCTTCCCAGGATGCCCCGGAACGGATTGTAATCCTGGAAGGCGATGAGGATGCCGCCCATGGGTATGTACTTGAAGATGAGCGTCAGAGCCAGTGCCGGCAACAGGAAGAACACGTACAACTGCCAGTGCTGTTTCACATAAACCAGCGAGTTGTGAAGCCCTGTTGTTTTTTCTTTCTCTTTCATATGAAAAGATCCTCCTTTCTCACGCGAACTCTGCAGCTTTTGTACCTGTCCCCTTCTTCTCATTTGTTATTAACAGGTATTTGTGCATTTGTAAAATTCAGCTTCAGGTTCGTGTAAATTATTTATAGCACAGTTTTTACATTTCGTCAATATAAATTTTGCTATTTGCACAATTATTTTTTACATTTATTTTGCATTATCCTCAAATCTGTCCTATGGTATTTTAGCGTCGTTTTCACATTTATGCAAAAATATTTGCATTTTTACATTTTTACATTTGACAAACTCACTTCTGTGAGTTATAATGCAGATAGCATAGTATGTAAATGTAATAGCTTCATGCGCGTTCGAAGTGCAAATGCACAATAAGATGTTTCATATTATAATAATGTAAGAAGGCAATCAACAAGGAGGCGAAGGGGACATGGCAGCAAGAGTCACGATTCAGGATATCGCGGACGCCCTCGGAATTTCCCGCAACACGGTTTCCAAGGCCATCAACAACACCGGCGTTCTCGCGGACGCCACCAGAGAAAAGGTTTTAAAGAAAGCCCAGGAGATGGGCTACAAGCAGTTTTCCTATATGAATCTTGTGGATACGGCCGATACGCCCCAGACAAACGCGGCCCCCTCCCTTCCCACCGACAAAGGCGAGATCGCGGTGCTGACCATTGGCTTCATCGGCGGTTCCCATTTTGCCATCACCATGCTGGACAAGTTCCACCGGGAGCTGGCACAGCTGGGCTACAGCTTAAGCCTTCACCGGGTCCTGCCGGAGGAACTGGAACAGAAACGTCTTCCTTTCTCCCTCTCCTTCCGTCCGGACCGGATCGCCGGGATCGCCTGTATCGAAATGTTTGACCGGGAATACAGCAAAATGGTGTGCAGCCTGGGGATTCCGGTACTTTTCATCGACTGCCCCGCCGACGGCTTCGACGAACCTCTCATGGCCGACCGGCTCCTCATGGACAACGAAGGGGAAATCTACCATTTTATTAAGGAAATGACCAACCGCGGAAAGAAGACCATCGGCTTCATCGGCCAGTATATGCACTGTCATTCTTTCTACGAGCGGTACATGAACTACCGAAACGCCATGTACGCTCTGGGGCTGCCCTGCCAGGAGGAATACTGCCTCCTGGAGAATAAAAAGGGCACCACTCAGACCGGCGGGGAGGCCTACCGGGAATATCTGGAGGAACGTTTCCAGAACATGCAGCAGCTTCCCGAAGTATTTCTCTGCGCCAATGACTTCGTCGCTCTTGACGTCATCAAGGTGCTGAAAAAGCTGGGCAAGTCTGTGCCGGAGGACGTGTGGATCTGCGGCTTCGACGACTCTCCCGAATCCCGGATGTCAACGCCCAGCCTGACCACCATCCACATCCACAGCCAGATCATGGGCTTTGCCGCCACCCAGCTTCTCATCTCCCGCATCCGGGAGCCCAACTTAAACTTCCGGACCATGCACACGGAGACCAGCCTGGTGTTTAGGGAATCCACGGGAGACTAGGCAGGCGGCGCGGGCTGTCCGCCGCCGCTTACATCAGTATGCCTGCCGCGGAAACGACGGTCAGCGGCGGCGAACCACTGCTTCGGCGCCTATAACAAGAATCGCTAGGAGGATATCTTATGAACCGGCTTCTGAACCCCGATGGGCCTGTAATGGCTTTTATCACAAAGATTGTTTACTGCGTCTATCTGAATATTCTGTGGTTCCTCTGCAGTCTGCCCATTGTGACAGCCGGAGCTTCCACCACCGCCCTCTTCTACGTGACCCTGAAAATGGTTCACAATGAAGAAGGCAGCCTGACGAAAAGCTTTTTCCGCGCCTTCAAAGAAAATTTCAGGCAGTCCACCATCGTGTGGCTGATTCTTCTGGTGCTGGGAATCTTCCTGGCCCTGGACGGCTACGTATTCTATCACATGCGGTTTGACAGCGTCATCTGGACTTTAGGCGCCGCCGTCTTCGCTCTGGTTCTGGCGGCCTACGCTATCGTCCTCATGTATATCTTCCCGCTCATGTCCCGGTTTGACAATACCATTTTTGCCATGTTCCGCAATTCCCTGATGATCGGCATGCGGTTCCTTTTCTGCACCGTCCTCATGGCCGCCATTTATTTCTTTATGGCGGTAGTCATCATCAATGTGTTTACTCCGGCTGTCATCTTCGGCGAGGGCCTGTGCGCTTACCTGTGCTCCTGCCTGCTTTCCAACATCCTGCTGATGCTGGAAGAAAAAAGCCGGGAAGCGGAAACGGGAAATGAAAGCACAGAAGAATAGTAACTTAGAAGAAAGGATATCCTATGGCTTCCCCGGCATCCTCCAAAAGCAGAAAACCTCTGAAAGAACTCCACGGAACGGCCAAAATCCAGTACATCTGGGACTATTACAAGGTTCCCATGGCTGTCGCCTGTATCCTAATTTATATCGTAGGTTACACAGTTTACGGCCATGTGACCCACAAAGACCGGCCCATCTATGTGGCTTTGGTCAATATCACCGCCGGCGACCAGCTGAAACAGCAGCTTAGCGACGGCTTTCTGGAATATGCCGGCCTCAATCCGTCCAAAAATCAGGCCTATCTCTACACCGGCCTCTATCTCACCGCCAATCCGAACAGCGACTACTATTCCTATACTTACGCCAGCCGCATGAAGATCCTGGCCGCCCTGGACGCGGAGCAGATGGATATCGTGCTGGCGGATCAGGAGGCCTTCGACGCCTTCGCGGAGGAAGGGTACCTCTATGACCTGAACGCCCTTCTGGCGGAGCGGGAACCGGATCTGTACCGGAGAATTTCCTCCTTTCTGGTCAGAAGCGGAACCGACGGCGGCGGCGCCTCCGGCGACACGGCTGACGGCGGTGCGGCCTCCAGCGACACCATTTCAGGCGGCGCGGCCTCCGGCCTCGATCTGTCCCAATCCCCTCTGATCCGGCAGGCCGGGTTTGACGGCAGCGTGTATCTGGGCGTCATCGGCAATTCGCCCCGATTGGATATGGTGATAAACTATCTGGAGTATCTGTTCCCTTAAATCGCGCTTCCGCAGACGCCGCCTGACGGCGTCTGCCGTCATTACGTCAGTATGCAAATAAAGCGCCAGTGACGCTTTATTTGCATTCGTGTACATCCCAGCGGTTATACAGATTGGCCAGGATCGCGCCGGAAATATTGTGCCAGACAGAGAAGATCGCTCCAGGCACAGTCGCCATTGCCAGATCCGGAAATGCGGTTCCGGCAAGGCTTGTGGCAAGACCGGAATTCTGCATGCCGATTTCAACCGAAAGGGCTTTTGTTTTCGCCGGACTCAGCCGGAGAAGCTTCCCAAGGCCGAAACCGCAGGCGTATCCGCACACATTATGCAGAATGACTACCGCGAAAACCACCAGTCCTGTAGACAATATCTTTTCCGCGTTATGGGACACGACAGAGGCCACGATCATGCAGATGGCCACCACGGATACCGTGGGAAGAATCCGAACCAGCTTCCTGGTGACCTCCCCGAACAGCTTATTGATAATAAAGCCCAGGCCAATAGGAATGATGACTACCTTGACGATCGACAGGAACATGCTGACAACGTCCACAGTTACAGAGGTTCTCAGAAGCAGATAAGTGATTGCCGGCGTCAGAATGGGGGCCAGCAGCGTATTGACGCTTGTCATTCCTACCGAAAGGGCCACATCTCCTTTGGACAGGTAGGTAATAACATTGCTGGATGTTCCGCCCGGACATGTGCCCACCAGCACGACGCCCGCCATCAGCGCGGCATCCAGCCCGAATATTTTCCCCAGCAGAAAGGCAAGCAGCGGCATGATCGTAAACTGAGCGACGCAGCCCAGCAGGATATCCTTCGGTCTTGTAAACACCAGCTTAAAATCCTCCGGATTCAGAGTGAGGCCCATGCCAAACATGACGATCATCAGCAGGTAATTCACCCACCCCGTCTGAATCCACAGCGTAACGCCGGGAAGAAACAGCGATACCGCCGCCACCGCCAGCACGATTACCGCCATGTACTTTCCAAAAAAATCACTTACTTTTTCCAACGCTTTCAATGTTATCTTTTCCTCGCTTTCCAATCTGAAAACAGATCCGTATATTAGGCGCTTGAAGCCCAGACACTATTATCGCACTTCGCGTCCCTTTTTGCAATAAGTAATGTTGGATACTAAAACTTCTTGATTTTCCGTATAAATTTGGGTATAATAACATCAAATCACGATTTACTAAATCATGATTTGATATTATTTGTTGTTTATGGCAGCGGCCTTCCGCCGCGCTCCCTGTTCCATCGGAGGTGTTTTCATGTTTATCGGAAGAGAAAATGAACTGAACTTTCTAAACAGTAAATATCAGGAAAAAGACGGACAGCTTATCGTACTATACGGCAGGCGGCGGATCGGCAAAACGGAAACCCTGAAAGAATTCTGCAGGGGAAAGCCTCACGTCTTTTTTTCCTGCACACAGACAACCGACCGCATACAGCTTCGCAACTTTTCCAGGCAGCTGTTCCTGGAAGATATCCCCGCCAGAAAATATATGAACGAATTTCCCGACTGGGAAAGGGCTTTCCGCGCTGTTTCCGACCTTCCCTACGGAGATTCCAAAAAGCTTATTGTAATTGATGAATTTCCTTACATGTGCCGTGGAAACAGGAGTATCCCGTCCATTCTGCAGAATCTGTGGGATGCGGAGCTGAAAGATGAGAACGTGATGATGATTCTCTGCGGCAGCGCCATGAGTTTTATCGAAAGGGAACTGCTTGCGGAGAAAAATCCGCTTTACGGCAGGGCTTCCGGCATTTACAAGATGAGGGAAATGGGCTTTTACGACGCGGCAAAATTCTTCCCTGAATACTCCGACCGGGATAAGGTGCTGAGTTACGCCGTTCTCGGCGGCGTTCCCCATTACCTGAGGCAATGGAGTCCAAAACTGTCTGTAGAAGACAATATCAAACAAAACATTCTGACAAAAGGCTGTATTCTTTACAGTGAAACAGAATTTCTTCTGCACCAGGAACTGAGGGAAACGCCAATCTACAATTCCATCATCGAAGCGGTTGCGCTGGGGAATACGAAGCTGAACAGCATCAGCCAGAAATCTCTTTTGGACGATACCTCCAAAACCAGCGTCTATCTGAAAAACCTGATGGAACTGGGTATTATAGAACGTGAATTCTCGGTTGACGCAGGGATTAAAGAGAAAGCGAACGCCAACCGGGGAATCTACCGGCTGACCGACAACTTCTTTCGCTTCTGGTACGCCTTCGGTTTCGCGAACTTCTCACAGCTTGAGGACGGCGACGCAGACGGCGTTTACAAATATATAATAAAACCGGCTCTGCACGAGTTCGCTTCTTCCGCTTTTGAAGATATCTGCAGAGAATTTGTCAAAGAGAAACAGAAGAAAAACGAGCTGCCATTCCGCTACACGAAAATGGGCCGGTGGACCGGCAAAACCACGGTCAGAGACGAAAGGGCAGACGGCGGCCTGCGCGCCGCGGAAACGGAAATCGATCTTTTGTGCATCAGCCGGGACGCAAAAGAATATCTGGCAGGAGAATGTAAGTTCAAAGGGCATCCTTTCTCCTACTCCGAATACCTTGATATGACTGCCAAGCTCGCACCTCTGAGAGAAAAGGCAAAAGTCTGCTGCGCCCTGTTCTCGGAAAGCGGCTTTGATGAGAAGGTCACTGCAGCGGCGCAAAAAGACGGGACTCTGCTCTATTCGCTTGCCGAGATTGTAAACATTCCATTTGGAAGCAGCGCTAATTCGTCAGAAATCCTTTCCCGATAATCTCGCTGGAGCTGGTGATCAAGATGAAGGCCGTGGGCTCAATCTGCCGAATATAATTCCGCAGGCGCATGGCCTGACCCCGGCGCATGGTGGTCATGATCACCGTCTTCTGATGATGGGAGAAAGCGCCTTCCGCATGATAGACCGTAGCTCCCCGGTGCAGACGGTTGATGATAAAATCACAGATGGGATCCGGATCATCGCAGACGATATTGAAACATTTGCACTGATTGATATTCTCGATCACGCCGTCCACCACCAGGGACTTGGCCATAAGACCCAGAGCGGAGAACAGGCCGATGGTAGGACCGAACACGAAAAAGGCCATCACCACCGACAGAAGATCTACCAGGAAAAGCACGGAACCGATATCCATACTGGTGTGCTTCTTAAGAATCATGGCGATAATATCCGTACCGCCGCTGGAAGCGCCGATATTAAAGAGAATCGCCGAACCAACTCCCGGCAGGAACACGGCAAAAACCAGTTCCAGAAGGGGTTCCTCCGTGAGAGGGCGGTTCATGGGCCACACAATCTCGAAGGTTTCCAGAAATACCGACAGCAGGATGCTGGCGTACACGGTGCGCACTCCGAAATCCTTTCCGAGAAAAATAAAACCCAACAGCAGCAAAAGCATATTCACAACGAAGGTGAATTGGCTGGCCGACAATCTGGTCATCTCGCTGACCACCGCCGAGAAACCGGTAACGCCTCCGAAAGCGAAATGGTTGGGAAATTTGAAGAAATACACCCCAATTGCCATGATCAGAATGCTAAGCGTAATCATTCCATATTCCCATGCGGCGTTGGCCACTGGGTTCTTATAATCTTTCACCATAATCATCCGGTACAGCGCGCAAAAAGAGCAGGGCTCAAAACCGTTGCTCCGCGCGGCTGCTTTGCCGCCTCCCTTTATGATATGGCCCACTTTTCTGAACCATATACATGTAATAAATTCAACCGCTCCGTCCAATGGCCGGAACGTTCACATTCAATATACTCTCCTAACGTCACAATTGCAATCACTATTATTTCTGTATTTT
>CANQRW010000099.1 GCA_947626365.1 uncultured Lachnospiraceae bacterium | reverse complement strand
GAGTAATCCTTTCTATATGGAGATTATAATCTGCGGCGACTGCGCAGTCGCCGCACCGTTCTTTGTGCTGTTTAACAGTCAACTCACTCAAATCTCCCAGGTTCTTTCTGGGATTGTTTGGATGCGGATATATTGCCCGCACCGGAATATTCTTCAACATACAGACGTCACCTCCTATACTCCGAATCCGGGCACAGCGACGTATAAGCATATGGCGGATGCGTCGCGCTAAAGGTTTTGCACTGGATCCTAGTGGGTTCTTCCAGCTTTATCGCGCAGGAGAAATTGGACGTCTTCCGTTTCACGGCTTTTCCCTTCCTCTCAGCACAAAAGGCTATGCCCATGCACCGCCTTGAGCAATATTTTTTTGCAGGACCAGAAATCGGATTCCCGCATACCAGGCATTTCCTGATCATATAATCTCCTCCTTCGAATCTGTCATCTCGTCTCCTCTTCTATCTGGGAAAACACTGCCAACATCAACCTTGTACAGAATGTCCCGCTCCCATATTTTTTCAATATTGCCGAAAAATCATTTGTCATCTCTTCACACATCCCAGGTTCCAAAGGGCGTCCGTGAAATTTTTTATAATACAGATAGGCATCTGAAAACGCTCCTTTTACTGTCTGGAAGTTTTCCGCATCTCTTTGTTGCTTCCCCGTCATAGGAGACACCCCGCTTTCCTGTATACTGTCTTTCGGAGATTGAACCGGTTTACGCAAAATCCAATGTTATCCACATAATCATAAACCACAGCATCCGTTTTCCCGTCTGCAATCCGAGCTATCCGCCCTACACTCTGCTGCACTGTAGCACCATCCTTTTTCGGAGTCGTCAGATACAGCCTGTCCAACCTGGGAATATCTAACCCTTCCTTTGCCAGGGCGAATGAAGCAAACAGATAACGCTTCCTTCCGGCCCTCATGTCTTTCAGAGCCTGCTCCCTGGCCGCCTTTCCCGCTTTGCTGGTCATGGATCCGTCGATCATGACCGCCTGTTCCCGGAACCGATCCGGCAGCAGGCCCATCAAGAGCCGCAGATGATCCAGACGGTCGGAAAGAATCAGGTTGTGGTGTTCGCTGTTCGCCACCAGATCTTTTACGATCAGCGTGTTCCGCTCTGGCTGCCCGGCCAGATATGTAATCAGCTTCCCGTAGTCCAGTGTCCCGTCCGTATCCTGGCAGCTCCGGCTGATCTTTGTGCCGGTATCGCGCCTTACGATCCGTACCTTAACGGTTTTAGCCTCCACGGCCTCGTCAGGGACCTTGTAAGCCACCGGGCCGAGGACTGCAAAGGTGCTTCGGATTAAACCGTCTGAGCGGCTCACAGTGGCCGACAGGCCATACTTATAACGCGCCGCGAGATTGCTCAGCACCTTGTAAAACATCGTCACCCGGGACGGCGTACCGGCCAGCCTGTGGCATTCATCTACGATCACTACATCCCACGCTTTCCTGTACTTTTCCAGATCCAGTTTGTACAGCGTCTGCACGGTTGCAAACGTCATGAGCTTTCCGATCTGCACCTTGCCGGCCGTGATTTTTCCCAGAGATTCCTGAGGAAAATACTGTGCGGCACGCTCATAGGACTGGTTCAGGAGATCCTGCGTATGCGTGATCCACAATGCCTTGCGGGAAAGATCCGCCGCCAGAGCAATTCCCATCTGCGTTTTTCCTGATCCGCACGGGCTCTGGAGAATCCCGCAGCTCTGCACTCTCATGGCGGTTACGGCTTTTGCCTGATAATCATACAGGGGAATGGTCTCCCGGAAGTCCAATTTCCCGTTATCGGCAAGGTCTATCTGGATTCGGTCATCCGCTGATATGAACCGCCGGATTTCTTTTCCCACTCCTGTCGGCAGGATCAGCATATCACCATATATCCGATACAGCCAGAGATACCTTGGCGTCTTTCCAGTCCAGAGCCCCCGGCGCTTCCGGTCATTGTATTCCGGATTCTCCAGAACCAGGTTCTCCCTGCACCAATCCTGCAGAAGCTTTGTGGCGCCTTCCACGCGAATCTCTGACCCGATTGTAATGATCATGCTCCTACTCCCTCCATTCCGCATTATGCATATTAAGCCAAGCTTTCAACCGTATTCCACGACCAGCGCAACTGTCTGATAATATTCGCTTTCTTCCCTCTTCCCTATAGCGCTGGAGTGTGATATAATCAAAGAGCCATACCTGTCCAGTATCACGGAAACGTACTGCGAAGATACCGATACTGTTTCCTGTTCTCCTGAACGCCTCCATGGCGCTCAGCTGATTCTCTTCCATCCGGTTGAGAACGAAACTGTTATTCTCACAGCTCTTGCAGTCGAACAGATAGGTTTTGCCATCTTTCGCCGCAATCAGGTCACATGGCTGTCCGTTCGGGTTATCCTGGAATCGGTGTACCCAGAAACCGTTATCATGGAGGGTCACTGCCATCTCCCGTTCGAACGCTGTTCCAGCTGACTTATTGCTCACTTTTTAGCCCTCCTTTTTCGTGGTCTTACCGGTCATGGTTCCAAAAAATGGTTAAAAACGGTCGTTTTTCCCAGTAAATTCGGGGGGTCTTACCGTCTTACCATTTTCCCGCGAATAGTATCGTATATTTTTTATATACACACATATCCTTTCCAATTTGTGTCTCGCGTCACGAGTATATAAAACAGGTAAGACCGGTAAGACGGTAAGACCTATATCAATTTAGCCTTATTTTATGCGGGTTTTAGGGTCTTACCTAGGGTCTTACCTAAATGCCGCGAGGTAAGACTTTTTCGATATTCGAAACAAAAATTTCGATATTCGAAACAAAAAATTCCGTTATTCGAAAGGAAATGTCTCCTGCTCGAAATCTATACTCATAAACCCATCCCCATCTGTTCTATCGTCATCCTGTGGCAGTCGGAGCTTCACGTATGATGACTTGATGCCATATACTTTCGTTTGATGGACCATCTTTCCCTGCGAGTTCCGGATAAGATAATCCTTATTTGCCCATTGACGGCTTATTGCCGTATAATCATATCCGCTCTGGTTCAGGAACCTTATGAGCACATCACGATTGAGCACCAATACCTCATCTACGGTGTTGCTGCTCTCCTCTATCTTTCCCCATACTTCTCCCCGGTTAGGGGAATCATCGTCCTTGGGATTTTCAAACCGCACTGGATTCATAGCCGCCCAGTTGAGGACGGCCTGGTATGCCTGTTCCGCAACATCCACTTCTTTGCTGCGCTGCATATACTGCCAGACATCCTCGACCGCAAGCGGACGTTCGGCAGAAAAGAACAGAGACACCGCCAGCTCATCAGCCAGTAAGATACAGGCCATTGCCATTGCCTGTTTGTCCGTAGTATCCAGCCGGCATAGTTTTTCGAACAGTTCCCGGTACCGATTCAAAAGCTTTTCTGTTTCCGTCTGCTGTATGTACTCGACGAACATCTTTCCGGCGAAGCCATAATTATCCTGTACAACGCTGCTGACATAATGGCCGTCCTCCATCAGCGGTCCATCCAGGGCAATCTCAATTACCCGGTTCTTGGAACCGGCATTGGAATTTGTCTTTGTGATCGGTTCTTCCCCGGTGAAGAGGAAACTGTTTTTCCAACTCCTCGTTTCCTCTACTCCGCCGTGCTGCTTTGCTCTTCCTCTGTCAACTCCCTCTGTGATCTGATAAATCAACTGATCAAAATTTCCGCTCCATTTATCCTTGATCGTCTGCAGTTCATCCCCCGCAAACGGCAGACTGCATAAAAATGCAGCATTACGCATAATGGCATTTTTCGTCATGTTCATGGTCTTGACCAAGCCTCCCATTCTGGGATTCCCCCATATACTCATGGCCACCATCAGCGCCACCGTCTTGCAGGTTCCGGATGGCCCCCAGACATGACAAACGAATGGCAGCACACGAAGCGGCTCCAGAAGCACAGAAGCGAAGCTAACGGCCATCATAAGCCTCAATGGCATATTTCCCTTAGACGCTCACAAAGTCCCTTCCAGGTGGCAAATTTGCCCTCCTGACGCACATTCCGAAAGATTGGTTCATACTCTGGTTCCCCTTCATAGCGGATATCCTCCTCATATGGCGTAAAACCCGCTCCAACCCATCCAAGTCGGTTGATCGATTTTTTAGGCGCCAAGGCGATCGGATTATATCCCACACAGTCACTGATGTATCGCACCATGTTCTTCGCATTTTCACTTGTCACCTCTATTCCGAACTGGCTCAGCGCATCCACAATCTTGTTCGTATTGGCGCATACGCTTCGGTTCACCGTGATGCGCTGCCAGGCCGCGGATTTATAATATGCCAGCGTGATCCGTTCCTCTGATGTGTCTACGTTCTTGAGGATCTCTATGGGCAGGACCGGATGGCTGCAGGCGTATACCGTGACCGGCTGGAAATCCTTGCCAAACCGAAGCGCTCTTATTCCCTGGTCATCTGCTTTCCATTCCCCACAAGACAATCGGACCGGCTGATCCGTGAACTCCGTCCACCCACCACTCTGACGCATCCGGTTCTGGTAATCCATGAGAAACCTCTTAAATAGCCGGGAAAACTCTGCGGCGCGCTTCTGATCTTTTGCGATCCCCCGCACGCGCTCTATGAATTTCTGCCTCTCCACATGATCCTCAATCTCGAAAATAGAATAAAAAATCTCGTCCGGAAATGGTTCTGACGGTTTAAGTGACATCAAACCATCGAGTAATTCTGTCTGCGACTTTTCCAATCTCTTTTACCGCCTTTCGATCTTGATATACATCCTGAGGACACTTCTGCAGGCACTCCAGAAGATATTCCACATAGGTCAGGTTCCTGACCGCCTCCGTAAAATGCGGATGCGCAGGCTCTCGATGTGCCTCGCATAACAATATCCAATACATTTTAAGTTGAGTCTCCGCCCATTTCGTATAGCGAGAAACCTCTTTCCATTTGCTTCTGGCAAGAGCGGCTTCCCGCTTTTCTCTGTATGAAGCTGGAATATTGACCGGTATTCCAAACGCCTCAGCCAGCTCAATAGCAGCCTCTTTATTGTTGAGGTTCTTATACCTGGCAACAAAATTGATCTGATCGCCGCCGACTCCACAGGTAAAACAATAAAATCCTTTTTCGTTCGGATATATCTTCAGGCTCGGATGTGTGTCCTGGTGAAATGGACAGAGGCACACCCCCCGTCCATTCACCTTCAGGCCATAATAAACAGCCACCTGGGACATGCTGACGCCTTCTTTTACTCTTCGGAATAACTCTGGATCATCACAGGAACGGGATGCCTTCATCTTCCACACCGTCCGGTATATTCATGAATCCATCTCCGACAGCTGATGGTACCGGCGCAGCTTTAGCTGGATCCGGCGCAATGGGAGCTTCTGGCAAAAGGTCATCTTCCGGAACTTCCGCCTCTTTCAGACCGGCAACGCTGCGGATACGATACAGCTCCGTAACGATAGGACGGCTGCCGTCACTAGCTTCAAACTGTCGGCGCCGGAAGACACCTCCGAACCGCTTGCCCTGCAGCATTTTTTCATTTCCCTCCCGATCCCACTGGAACGTAAAGTTATTGGAACGCTCAATGGACGTGATGATGCCCTTCAGCCACGGTGTTCCCCTGCCATCCATAAACTGTTTATATACGCCGCGCCATTTCGCGCCCTTCGGGTCCTGTGCCCGATCAGCATCATAAAGTTTCTGGAAAAAGCCTTTCTGCTCGCCTGCGTCGATATCGAACAGGATCACGAACTGCTCTTCTCCGTTTCTGGCCGTCTGCGTAGCCACCTGCTTGATGATACATTCATACTTTCCCTTGGGCAGCTGCACACTTTCACCGGTATAAGCCGGCGCTTCATCGTATCCTTTCGGTTTCCTGATCATTCTGTATTTCCCTCCTTGTCTCTGTTCTTGGGATTCTCGATCCCGTAATACTCCCGAATGGCGTTATCGACCGCCAGCAGGTCATTGTCGATCTCAATATCCGGGAACATATCCTCCGGAGACTTGCTCACGGCTCCGTCCCGGGACTGAGTCACAAAGGCATAGCGTTCGCCTTTTACAGCTCGCAGGACGATCGTAAACATGCCCGGCAGGCAAACCTTTTCATCCAGCAGCTTCCCGATCGTTTTGGGCCCGATATCACCAAAATCATTCACATCCTCATGCATCACTACGTAGACGATCCGATCCGCCGGAGTCTCATCCTGAATGCACTTGATCAGCCGGTAGAAATCATCAGCCAACTGGTTATATAACCCAAACACAGCATTACCCTTGCCAGTGGTACTGTGGCCGTCCATAAACTGACCGGTGATCAGGTACCCGGCATCATCAATAATGATAGACTTTGGCCAGTTCAGGCTCTTAATCGACTGTTTGATCTTTGTATAATCGCTGCTGATGCCGCCTGGGATATTTCCCCGGAACGGCAGCGGTTTATTAATTACCCGGATCAATCCAAAGTCCTTACCCACACAGTTCTTCATACTCCGGGACTTTCCCGCCCCGGATTTCCCCATGATCAATACTGGTATTCCCATGCTTGTCCTCCTCTCACGCAAATGGCAACAGTTCTTCATCCGAAGGTGCTTTTTCCGCGGCCGCGTCTACGTCTGCTCCTTCTCCAGACGCCGGTTCCAGCTTCCAGTCATCCCGGAAGAAATTACAGGTTTTAAGGCCTTCAAAAACCGTATCTTTCGCCTTTTCAGACATGTTGACACTGCTGACCCAATAGAGAGACTCCGAACTCTTATAGAGCAGAGTGCAGTCGTGTCCCAAATCCAAAATACTTGGAAGGCCCGGCATGGTCTCCTCCAACGCCAGTTCCCTCGGAGAAAAGATCCCGTCTACCATATCCAGTCTGACTAACAGGTATCGCAGATCACTTTTCCGCTGGAAGACTGCAAAAGAATGCGAAAAATCATTTACATCCAACGGGGTACGTATCGCACAGTCTCTCGCCCGCTGCCAATCCGCTCGCGGTTCCGGCATATCTGAAAGAATGGAGATTTCCACTCCTGTTTCAGCAAGTTCACACTGCCAACACATATCCTCCTCCGGCAGCATCCCTATCAACTCAACGATAGCTGCCATAAACTTGTTTGGCGCTGTTTCAACGGAAACCGATACACCCCACGACCTGGTGTTGACTATATAACTATCACCATCATTGGCAATGCAGAGATCGTCCCTCTTCAATGCGTCTTTCATTGCCTTTTTTAACGCCGACATTTTACTGTGAAACATTAACTTCCGGGTAGCCAAAAAAGCGCAAACTACCCCTATCAAGCTCTAAAACGTTCATTTT
>CANQRW010000098.1 GCA_947626365.1 uncultured Lachnospiraceae bacterium | reverse complement strand
ACCGGCTGTTCGCTAAACTTTACCGGGACAGGGCTTTCACCTGCCTATATTTCAAGCGCCGAACTGGCGCACCCTCCATTTCATAATTATTTCTAAACACAGCACGGACAGAACCTGCCCTGAGCTGCGCAGCTACTTGTGATATGGCGTCCCCGCCAGTATCTGATAACTCCGGTATATCTGCTCCAGCAAAATCACTCTCATCAGCTGGTGGGGGAATGTCATGGGCGAAAAGCTGAGAAGCAGATCCGCCCGCCCTAGCACTTCTTCCGAAAGGCCCAGGGATCCTCCGATAATGAAAATGATCTGGCTTCTGCCGCCGACCCCCAGCTTTCCGATCCTGTCTGCCAATTCTTCAGAACTCATCATCTGTCCCTGAATCGCCAGGGCAACGACGTAAGCGCCTTCCTTTATATGAGCCAGAATCCTCGCGCCTTCCCGCTCCTTAATCTGCCTCACCAGAGCCGGGCCGGCTTTATCCGGAGTCTTCTCGTCCGCCACCTGAATAATCTCCATCCTGCAGTATCGGCCCAGCCGCCTGCTGTATTCTCCTATGGCATCCTCCAGGTACCGCTCCTTTATCTTTCCCACGGCAATCAGCGTAATCTTCAATCCTTCACTCCTTAACCCGGAAATAGTATCCCACGCCCCACTTGGTATGGACAAACCGGGGAGCGCTGGGACTTGGCTCGATCTTCTCGCGGAGTCTTCTCACATGGACGTCCACGGTCCGCACATCGCCGGAATCCATGGCCTTGTTGCCCCACACGTATCCCAAAAGGGACTCTCTGCTGTAGACTTTGTTGGGATTGCAGGCCAGAAGCTCCAGAAGGTCAAATTCCTTGGCCGTCAGATTGATCTCCTTCTCTCCCACGAATACCCTGCGGCTGTCCCGGTCCAGACTCAGGTTTCCGGCTGTGACTACCCGCCTCTCCGGCTCTTTATTCTGACGGTTCTTCCTGGCATTGCGGCGCAGGATCGCCTTGATCCTGGCCTTCACCTCGAGAATATTGAAAGGCTTGGTCACATAATCGTCCGCCCCGTATTCCAACCCCAGAATCTTATCCATATCGCTGCCCTTCGCCGTCAGCATGATAATGGGGACATCGGAAAACTCCCGGATTGACTGACACACTTCGTAACCGTCCGCCTTGGGAAGCATCACGTCCAGAAGGATGATATCATAATTCTTTTCCTTCGCCAGGCTGACCGCCTCCTCCCCGTCATAAGCGCAGTCCACCTCGTAACCATCCTGCTCCAGACTGAAGCGGATTCCCTTCACGATCAGCTTTTCATCATCTACCACCAGAATCTTTGCCATTCTGCCACTCCTCCCTGCTCCCTGTATTCCAAGATCAGCCCCTGCTGATCAGACCGTAATCTCTTCCTTTATTTTCTCAAACGCAGCTTCCTTGATACCGGATACCTTCATCACATCTTCAATCTTCCGGAAAGGCCCGTGTTCTTCCCGATAGGCAATGATATCCTCCGCCCTGGCTTCGCCGATGCCTTTCAGCGTCATAAGCGTCGCCTTATCCGCCGTATTCAGATTCACTTTGCCGCCGGATTCCGATCCGCCGGCACCCTCCGTCACACCGCTGATCCCCGGTCCGACGCCGCCTGCCGCGCCGCTGCCTCCTCCTGCCGCGCCGCTGATCCAGGCTGAAGTTCCTCCTCCGGCTCCCAGGCCGGCTGCCGCATCGGTTCCGATACCATTCTGCGCGTTCTGCGCCGCGATCTCATCCTCTGACGGCACCACGATCTTCATACCGTCCGCCACTTCCTGAGCCATGTTCAGGTAACTCTCCGCTGCCTCTTCCGTAAAGCCTCCGGCCTTTTCCACCGCCTGAAATATCCTGCTGCCCTCTTCCAGTTCATAGACGCCGGGATTCTTCACTTCCCCGCAGATATGTACGTAAAGCAGCGCCGGAGCGGACACGGCAAAATCTCCGGATGCCGAACCGGATCCCCCAGGATCCTCCGGCACTTCTTCGTCTGCCTCCGCTGCGGTCTCTGCTTCTCCGTTCTTTCCGGATTCCGGATCCATCCTGTCTTCCGGCACAGAAATCATCCCGTCTTCCGGATTCGTCCCGCCTTCCGAAATCATCCCATCTTCCGGATTCGTCCCGCCTTCCGGCACAAAAACTGCCTCTCCTGCGGCGGAACCGTTTCCGTATCCGCAGCCGCCGCACAGGCCGGCGGCAAGCAGGAACGCGGCCGCTAAAATCCAACTTATCTTTTGTTTTTTCATGGTGCTCCTCCTTTCACTCCGGGGAGCGCCATTTTCCGTTTACAATTACTATTCTACCTAAATCACCGGGCAAATACAAGCACATTTTTCGCAATCATTCCGCTAATCCAACCCCAAGGCTGAACAGTTACTGTTACTGTTCTCGCTGCCATTCCCGCTGCCATTCCTGTTGCCATTCCCACTGCCATTCCCACTGCCATTCCCGCTGCCATTCTCCGTCAGTGCCGGAATATGGCAATCCCGATGATGGCCACCGCCGCCCCGATGAGTTTCTTCCACTCAAAGCCGGCTTTCTCCACGCCGAAAAGTCCAAAGAGCTCGATGAGGTAAGCCACGATGACCTGAGCCACCACGATCAGCAGGGCGGAACGGGCCGGGCCCAGGCTCCCTACGCTTTTGATCACCGTAAATGTGATAAAAGCTCCAAGGATACCTCCGGTCAGCATATACCATGGCTGCACCTGCCACAAGCCGCCGATTTGGTGTCTTCCCGTAAACAGCCACATGACCAGGCACATGGCAAAGGCCGTCAGCTGCACCCAGCCGGCAGAGACCCAGATGCTGGTCTGCTTGGTCACCTCCGTATTAAACACGCCCTGCACGCTCATCAGAGCGCCGGACAAAAGCGCAATCAGAATTCCCCACATAGTCATTTTCCCTCTTTCCATCTGGCCGCCGGCAGGACGATTTCCAAAATCAGATCACTGTCCCGGCGGCGAAACGATTGATGAAAATAGTCTGACCCGGAAAAGAATTATTTATTCATGGTAAACTGCCGGAAGATGTGCTATAATCAGGTTATCAATTTTTCAGGAGGTGTGTATTATGGGTGAAATGATTTCTTCCTTTGACGGCATGAAGCTGTATCTGAACAAAGAGATTCCGGACAGCCCCAAAGCGGCCGCGGTCATCGTCCACGGGCTCTGCGAGCACCAGGGACGGTACGACTATTTCGCGGAGCTGTTCCACAAAGCGGGAATCGCCACTTACCGGTTCGATCACCGGGGCCATGGCCGTTCTGAGGGCGAGCGGACCTTCTATACGGATTTCAATGAGCTTCTGGACGACACCAACGTGGTAGTGGATATGGCCATCGCGGAAAATCCGGATATTCCCGTGTTCCTCATCGGCCACAGCATGGGCGGATTCACGGTATCCCTCTACGGCGCCAAGTATCCGGACAAGAAGCTTAAAGGCATCATCACCAGCGGCGCCCTGACCCACGATTTCTTCGGCACCATCACCAGCTGTCCCAAGGGACTGGACGTCCACACCAAGCTGCCCAATGAACTGGGCGACGGCGTCTGCTCCGTCATGGAGATCGTGGACTGGTACGGAAAGGATCCCTATAACGCCCAGACATTCACCACCGGTCTCTGCTACGCCCTGGGAGACGGCCTGGACTGGTTTAAGGAGAAGGAGAAATCCTTCGCCTATCCGGTTCTCATGCTCCACGGCGAGAAGGACAGCTTGGTCAGCGTAAAAGACACCTACACCTTCTTCGAGAACGTTTCTTCCAAGGATAAACAGATGAAGATTTACGGCAACCTGTTCCACGAGATCTTCAATGAATACTGCAAGGACGAAGTCATCGGAGACGTCATCCGATGGATTGAGGAGAGAATCTGAACCCGCGGCTGACTCAATATCATCCGCGAACATACGGTTCGCAAAGGAGGCATTCTTATGTCATTGGTTACACCGGATGGAGGACTCACCTCGCTGGGATACGCCGTCAGCGGGATCGCCGCGGCGCTTCTTCTGGTGGCTGCCTGCTGGCTCCATTTTAAAACGGACGAACAGAAACGGATGCCCGCCAAACAGCTGGCCTTCTGCGGAATGGCCATGGCGCTGTCCTACATTACGTCCTATGTAAAAGTGTTCTCGCTGCCCTACGGCGGCTCCGTGACGCTGTTTTCCATGCTTTTCGTCTGCCTGGTCGGTTACTGGTACGGCGTAAAGACCGGCATCCTGACCGGACTTGCCTACGGTATCCTGCAGTTTCTCCAGGAACCTTATGTGCTTTCTTTCTTCCAGGTATGTTGCGACTACGTCCTGGCCTTCGCCGGCCTGGGACTGGCCGGCCTGTTCCGCAATTCCAAAAAGAACGGCCTGATCAGGGGCTATATTCTGGGCATCCTGGTCCGGGGCGCTTTCCATTCCCTGGGCGGATACCTGTACTGGATGGACTACATGCCGGACAATTTCCCCCGGTTTTTAAGCTCCCTGTACCCCATCATCTACAACTACTCCTACATTCTGGCCGAGGGAATCATCACGGTCATCGTCCTGTCCCTGCCGCCGGTGGCGAAAGCCATGGAGTCGGTGAAGAAGCTGGCGCAAAGTTAAGCGCCGCCTGGACGGAAATTATAAAAATTTGACGCGGAGGGAAATCACATCTCCCATGCAGACAGTATCGGGAACGCCGGAAGATGGCGCCCCAGAAGTCAAACGACTTAAGAGACACCATCTTCCGGCGTTTTTTTGTATCTGCTTTTTGCCACAGTCTTTGCTACAGTCTTTGCCGCAGTCTTTCATCACCGGGCTTCCCGACCGCCAGAATGCCGGCCGAGGCGTCCTGTTTATGAAATCTCAAGCCCTGCCGCCCGTACCAGGTGTTTGGCCAGAACCGCCGTGGTCACTGTCCCAATGCCTCCGGGAACCGGGGTCGCCATGGAAGCCTTGTCCTGGATCGATTCAAAATCCACATCTCCGCACAGCTTACCCTCCGCGTCCACATTGATTCCCACATCCAGCACTATGGCGTCCTGACCTACGTAATCGGCGTTTAACATCTTCGCCCGGCCCGCGGCCGCCGCCAGAATCTCTGCCTGGCGGCAGGTCCCGGCCAGATCCGCGGTCCTGGTGTGGCAGACAGTAACGGTGGCGTTCTCCTTCATCAGAAGCATGGCGAGGGGCTTTCCCACCACCAGGCTGCGGCCCACGATGGTGACCCGCTTTCCGGAAATGGGAATCTCATTGGCCTTCAGCACCTCCACCACCGCCTCGGCGGTACAGGGCGCAAAACCGGAGGGATCTCCCATAAACACCTTCGCCACATTGGTCATGGAGATTCCGTCCAGATCCTTGGCCGGATCGATCATCTCCACGATATCCTTCTCCCGGATCTGCTTTGGCAGTGGCCGCAGCAAAAGGATTCCCGTAACATCCGGATCCTCGTTGATGGCGCGGAATTCTTTCTTAAAATCCTCATCGGAGATATCCTGCGGAAAGGCGTAAGACTGTGCCCGCAGACCGAAAGCGTCCATCTTTTTGAGAGCGCCCCTCTCGTAGGACAGATCGTCGGGCCGCTCCCCCACCCGGACAATGACCAGTTTAGGCGGAAGACCTTCCCGGCCTGCGCCGGCCAGGGCCTTCTGCACCTGTTCTTTGATTCTGGCGGAAACCTCCGCCCCCTTTAATATCTTCATCGGCAATCCCTCTCTGTCATTTGCTCTAAACGGACCAATCAATTCTTCAGCCGTTCCAGTACCTTCCCGTAAATCTCATCGGCCTGGGCCGTGCCGGAGGTCAGCATGTGATTGGCTTCCGCATTGATCTCCTGGGCTTTATCCCGATCCTTCATGGATTTGGTGTTGATATACACGTTCATGACAGCGCCTGTCAAGGCCGTTCTGGCAAACTGGACCGCCACGCCCACATCGCTGACCGCCATAACGCTTCCCTTCTGCTCCAGCTCCTTTAGAAGCGCCAGCATTTTCATGGTCGTCTCCATCAGATTCAGAGGCACCAGGCTGGCCGCCAGAAGATTCTTCTCCATAACCTCCGCCTTATAGGCCTTCTCCTCTTCCGTGGCTGTGGGAAGACCGTAAGCCGCCGCCAGAGGCGCGAATACCTCCGCGTCCGCGTCCGCCAGCCGGACAAACTCCTGCTGCAGCTTCTCCAGCTGCCCCATATAACCTATAACCTCTTCCTCCACGGAAGCATATTTCTTCTTACCTACCGTCAGATTTCCAACCATCAGCCCCAATGCGCTTCCCAGAGCCCCCGCCAGCGCCGAAGCGCCGCCGCCGCCGGGAACCGGCTGTTTGGAAGACAATACCTGAAGATACTGGTCAATGGTTTGTTCTCTCGTCATTTTTATGTCTCCTCTCTATCATGCCGCAGTTCGCCGCCGCCACTCGCAAACATCCAATCGGCCGCCGTAATTCATAAACTGCCTGGCCCCTGCCATTCTCCCGCGGCCTCTGTCACTCGTCCAGCTTCCGGTTGATCTTGACGGGATGACCCTCTTCATCAATGGAAACATAGACAAACATGGCATCCGCCATGAGAATATCCTCGCCGCCCTTCGGGTCGTCCATCAACACCTGAATCTGGACCTTCATGGAGGTATTGCCCACATGGATTACCTCCCCGACTACATCAATAAAGGCTCCCACCGGAATGGGTTTATAAAACCGCATCTGCTCCACGGCAGCCGTGACGACTTCGCTGCAGGCGAAACGTTTGGCCGCAGCGCCGGCCGTCTCATCCATCCACGCCATCAGCTTCCCGCCGAACAGGACTCCCCTCTGGTTGGTTTCCCCGAGAAACACCACCCGGGACATCTTTGATATCTTCATCTTCGTTACCTCCAATTACATTTATTTTTATCATGAAGAAGCTCTCATGTCAAGGAAGACCAGGATTCTCCCGCGGCTAAAAATAAACGATTGCAATTTGCGTTAATTGGATGTATCATATAAGAAACGGGACAGAGAGGTTCGTACTTCTCTGTCTCGCTTTGTTTTACGTCAGTATGAAAAAAACGCGCCAGCGATGCGTTTTTGTATTACGTCAGTATGCAAAAAACGCGCCAGCGATGCGTTTTTTGTATTAGCCTTTGATGAAAAGGGGGAATAAATATGGCAGCCTTTGACCCGATCCTGAGCGGCTATCCCGGCATGGATCAGATCCTGGACCACATCCGGCTGGGGGACAATGTGGTCTGGCAGGTATCCGGCATCGACGAGTTTAAGCTGTTCGCCGAGCCCTTTGCCCGGCAGGCAGTGGCCGACGGGCGCAATATCGTCTACATCCGCTTTGCCCAGCACGAGCCGGTTCTCACGGACCTCACCGGCATTGACGTGCGCCGGTTTGACCCGGAGGAGGGCTTTGAGAGTTTCACCGTCAAGCTCCACGACGAGATCACCCGCCGGGGGCGGGACGCCTTCTATGTGTTCGACTGCCTGTCCGAGCTCCAGTCGGCCTGGTA
>CANQRW010000097.1 GCA_947626365.1 uncultured Lachnospiraceae bacterium | reverse complement strand
GAAAAAGCCCAGGAAGCAGTCGGGAAAACAAAGGCCAGGTATGATGCCGCAGTGAAAGAACTGAGGGATCTTCTCGAGAAGAAAGACGCGCAGAGAAAGCAGGAACTGCTGAAGGCAATGGAGAACAGTTCCAGGCCATATGATGAGATCACGGCATTTTTAAAAGCGGAGGACTAACGGATGACTTTATCACAGGAAGATGGACAACTGTATTATAAACTGTGGCTGCCGCTGTTGGACTTTGTGAACAGGAAGTACCGGATTAACAGCAGGATGAAGAGCATGGCGACGGCAAAAGGCCTGGATCCGGCAGAAGTGAAAGAAGTAGCGGACAAGCTGTGGAGCGATGTCACAATAATAGATGACTATCTAAAGGAAAATGAAGGCCTTCCGGAAGAACATAAGGAAATCATTCGAAGCTGGAAACGGCGGATTCAGGGAACGTATTTGATGGAGAGGCATCTGAAAAAGGGAACGATCTTCATTTCTCTGGAAAATGAAGAAGTATATCAGGTAAGCGGCATCATCTCGAGTTGGGAGGAGATGTTTTCTGGAGCGCCAATGCCACTGATGCTTGGGGCAACGTTTATGCCATTCAGGGATGTGATAATATCGGATGGCTTGGTAATGCCCTACAACGTCCTGATTGGGAGTGGCATAAAACGTATGATTAAAGACGTGTATATGGCAGCAAAAAAGAACGGCCGGATTCACCGAACGCTCTGAGAAGGCTATTTGAGTGAAAAAAAGCAGGAAGTTCAGATTGAAATTTTTTAAAGGGCTGGGTATCGGGTGAAGGAGGCGTGGCCGTTTGATCTTTTTCCATAAACTGGGCATGTTGAGTGCGTGGTGGCACCTTCCAAACTTAAATCTGATAAGTATATTAATGTGAAAGTGTAGTTGAGTGAATAACAAAAAATTATTTTGAAGAAAGGTGCTTCTCATGCATTATAGTGTATTGAATAAAAATCAAAAAAAGAATGAAAGCAATTAGTAATCATAAATACGTTATGAAATGGGAGAATCCTGAGTTTATGGATTATTTTATGGGAGAACTTCCAAAAATCAAAAGATATCAAAATGATAACGAAATTAAAAGTGAAATATCATCGCTAGAAAAAGTGCTATCAACGTACAATGCTTTCACTACTGAAAAACAAGCCTTTTTAAATGAAATAGCGGAAAAGATATCAGCAATAAAAAATTTAAAAGAATCGTGGTATGGGTTAAACTTATATGAAATAGAAACCTATGTAAAACTTCACAGATTTTGTATGATTTCAGGGGAAGGTGGTATAGGTAAGGAAAAAGTGATAATATGCAATAACAATAAAAATTTATATTATAGAGATCCTATAGGTGGAACTGTATTTATTCGCAAGGATTATTTGAATAAGTTTCTTGAAGGACATACAGTTAAATATTTTGCTTTTACAGAGCGATTCATTCCAGAAACAGGATATGCAGATGAAACTTCTTTGCATTTTGAAATTGTTAATGGAAAGATTGTGAAAGAAATAAAAAATTCTAGCAGTTATGATAGATGGAATAGTGATAAAAATCCAATATGTTCAGCGTGTCCGCATATTAATATTTATTGAAACCGAGCCGACTATTCCTTGAGACTAGATATTGAATGGCATAAACAAGCTTAAATTTTTTAAGGGGTAGAGAACTTTGCATGTATAAAAAAGCTATGCTAAACCCTAATTAAATATCAACAAATAACATGTAATATTCTTGAAATAACTGTGTATTTATGATACATTATTTCTTAGTTGATTAGAATTTGATAGTTTCGAAGAGAAGAGGATAACACATGGATACGCTCAATATGGAAAAATATATTAGCCTTGATGCGGCTGCAGAAAAGCCAGTTACGCTTCGGGAGTGGATCAAGAATCCTAAGAATGAAGTACCAGCGCATAAAATCGGCAGGTTTTGGAAGTTTAAGTGTTCTGAGATAGATGCGTGGGTGAATAGCGGGAAAAGTGCGAATGCTGAGTGATAGCAAATTTATCTCAAAGGAAGGCGTATACTATGTCGGGAAATTCAATACTGAATAACGCGAAATATTCCGCTGATACTGATGAATGGTACACAACATATGAAACCATAGCAGAGGAATTAGCTCATTATGAGGATCAATTTAAGGGAAAAACGGTTTTGTGTAATTGTGATGATCCGTTCGAGTCTAATTTTTCATATTATTTTATGCGTAATTTTAATCGGCTTAGAATCAAAAAACTAATTTGCACATCATATAGTGCTTCAAGAATAGATAGTATAAAAGACAATGTTCAGTTGACATTGCCAATTATAGATGAAAATGGAGATCCGTTAACATCAATGAATGGCTTCGTATTGGAAATATCTAAAATGCCTGGAACAGAGAGCGAAGAGATAAGTGACGAAACAATCCAGCAAGTTCTTCGTAAAAAAGGAAGAGTAAAAAAGTTAAAAGGGAATGGAGATTTCCGTTCAGATGAATGTTTGGAGTATTTGAAAAAAAGTGATATATGCTGTACAAATCCCCCCTTTAGTTTGTTTGCAGAGTTGTTCTCTCTGCTTATAAAGTATGAAAAACAATTCCTGCTTATAGGGAATCAGAATGCGATAACATATAAAGAAATATTCCCTTATATAAAAGAAAACAAAGCGTGGGTTGGATACCATTTTGGAGATATGGCATTTCGTGTTCCCAATGATACTGAGCCGAGAAAAACTAGGTTTTGGATAGATGATAAAGGTCAAAAATGGCGGAGCTTGGGAAATGCTATGTGGCTTACGAATCTTGATATTCCTAAACGCCATCAAGAGCTTGAATTGACACAGACATATGATGAGGAAACATATCCAAAGTACGATAATTACAATGCAATAAATGTGAGCAGGGTAGCTAATATTCCAATGGATTATGATGGTATAATGGGAGTGCCGATAACATTTTTGAAGTATCATAATGGTTTTCAGTTTGAAATAATTGGAGAAGCGAATCATGGGTCTGATAATGAATTTGATCTATTTAAGCCGAAAATAAATGGTAAGGAGCAGTTCAAGAGGATTTTGATCCGGAGAATAAAACATGAGGTGAAGAATCATGGACTTTAAAGTTTTAGATCTTTTCTGTGGAGCAGGCGGTTTCTCATATGGTATGGATAAAAATCCGCATTTTCAGACGATAGTGGCTCTGGATATTGACGAAAAAGCAGCAGAAACTTTCAAAAAGAATATGCCACAGGCCGAAGTCCTTGTTGGGGATATAACGGATGTATCTGTTAGGGAAAAAGTTATTGATCTTTCCCAAAAAGCCGGCATAAATATGGTAATCGGCGGACCACCGTGCCAGGGATACTCAATGAAAGGAAAAAAACTAGGGTTAAAAGATCCCAGAAATTTTCTGTTCCGAGAGTATCTGAATCTGGTTAGAGAATTGCAACCAAAAGTTTTTGTTATTGAAAATGTGAAAGGCTTATTACTTGCATCAAACGGATGGTTTAAGGAAGAAATACTAAAAGCTATTGAAGAGTTAGGATATGTAGTTGAATACGGAGTATTAAATGCTGAAGATTTTGGCGTTCCACAATCAAGGGAAAGGACAATCTTTATATGCAGTAAAGACAGGAGAATTACTCTTCCTATACCGAATGAAAAACAACACGTTTCAGTAAGAGATGCCATTAGCGATCTTTCATATCTTGAGTCTGGCGAAGGAGATTTTGAGCAAGATTATATCACGAAGCCTCAGACGGATTATCAAAGATTGATGAGAGCTAGGAGCAAGAAATTATATAACCATAAGGCATCGAATCATAAACAGGTTGCTATAGATAAATTAAAACTTATTCCACCAGAACAGGGTAAAGAATTTCTACCATCAGAAATGTATGGAAATCAGAAATTTAAAACAACGTGGGGACGGCTAAAATGGGATGATGTTTCACCGACTATTGATACTAGATTTGATGCTTCTTCAAACGGGACAAATAATCATCCTTTTTTGAACAGAGCCATCACCCCGAGAGAAGCAGCAAGAATACAATCTTTCGATGATAATTTCATTTTCTATGGTTCCAAAGTGTATGTCAGAAGACAAATAGGAAATGCAGTTCCTCCTTTACTTGCGAAAGCGATTGCGGATCAGATCAGTATTGCATTTGAGGATTAAGAGATACATAGGAGAGAAGTATTAAATTAATGACAAGAGAGGTGGTTTTATATGGCAAATTGGGAATGGCCTTCAATTGCAGACAAGTTGGAAGCAATAGGATATTTAGCTGTACCTGGAGTAATAAGTTCTATTGAAGCTACTGTACCTAAAGGAAAAACAAAACAGTTCAGAGAAGAATATACGAATAGTTATTCGGAAGAGTATCCCTATGAAGCGGACAAGTATGGACGTCAATTTAGGATCTATTTGAATGATACAGAAGGATGTCCTGATTTTTTAAGAAATCATTTGGATGGAAAATACGGAAACAGAATTAATAACACACAGTTTATTGATGAACTTGTGAAAGAGTATGGTTTCAAATTCACTAAGGCACCGCAGGACGCTAATTTTATCAGAAATAAAGTTTTTAGTAAACATACGGCATCAGAGTTAAATGCTTTCAGAAAAGGTTTTAATGGTTACAGAGAATTTGTTCATCATATAGAAGAATTGGTAAAAACTGAGAATAGTTTATCCAATCCCAATGCGCTAGGTTACAAGGAAAGAACTATATCAAGGCTATCTGAGAGAAAAAGCGAGAACAGTGAAGAGAGACTCGTTAGTGGATTTACACCAAATCAGATGTTAAGGCTTGGGTGGGTAGGTGAAGAATATATTGCTTATCTCTTAAAAATAAGAGATGAAACACTACTAGGAGAACTATCAATTCCAAAGGACAGCAATTATAAAGTTGAGTGGTTCAATGAGGGCGTTCAGAATGCGTCAGAAGAATATCTGGTGATAAATAATTGGAAAGAATATCCGTTCATGGAGATTGTGAAAAGATGGGATGATAAATCTATTGGCAAAGGCTGCGATATTGTTGTTACACTTGACGTGGGAAATGTAATTTATATCGAGGTTAAGACCAGTAAACGGTCATATCCGTACTTTAACATGACATCTGTTGAAATGCAGGAAATGGAGATGCAAAGAGAAAAATATGTTCTTGTGAAAATCAATAATTTTGAACGATTGCTTAAAAAGGAATCACCAGACATAATTGTAATTACAAATCCATTTGAGAAGCTCTTCCACCCGAAACAGATGAAAGAAGCAATTTTTATCGTAGGAGAAAAAAATAATGAATGTTGAAATGTCATACTTGCTTGGAATGATTACAGGTAATGGGGAAATACAAAGGGGCGTAACAGAAACAACGATCACTATTGAAATCCCACATAAGAAATTAGAAACAGAGTTCCAGCATGATGTGGGAATATATATTAGGGCGAGCATTACAGATATAAGAGAAGTGCTTGAACCGTTGCTGGGTACGGCATTGACTTTTACACAAAATGCCAATGTATCAATTCTTTCATTCAGAAAACCAAATGAAGATTATCTTATGCGAGAGGTGTTACGCTATATAGGAAGAGCCACTTCTTCGGATAACATAAGGATATCTCCGGAAGTATTTTCATTTACATACGATGAAAGAAAACAGTTTGTAAAGGGCTTTGCTGATGTGACTGGTTATATTCGTCGGAGTAATTATGCATTTACTGAACCAAATTATCGTGTATATTTTGAAATTCCGCACAACTGGGAACTGGTTGTAGATTTTTGCAATTTGTTGAAAAGCATAGATATTCCAGTTCAGGCCATTGACTGGGCGCATCCGAACATGAGGGATGGTAATTTAAAGAAATATAACGAAGGAAAACCTGATTTTTGGAAAAAAGAACATCAGGTAAAGGTATGGGCACTTGAATATCAACCGATAGGATTCGTTGTTCTGCATAAACAACAGGCTCTGGATTATTTTGCGCAGGAGCAGAAAAAACCTTATATTATGGCCGGGAAAGATGCATCTGCGCGTCTCCATAGATATTATTGGGAAATTACTCAGAGAATAAAGGAAAAACCTCATCATCCAGGTGAAGACGATGATTTTATTCCAAAAGAAATCCGAGGCCGACATTATGATAGTTGGACAGACATTGCGAAGGATTTAGGATACGGAGAGGGTGAAGCCGAATGAAAGAGGAAGACTTATATGAACCTATGCGTATCTGGCTGGAGCAATATGTAAAAGATAAGTATAATAAGTATGATGTAGTTGCAATTGATGCCCATGCAGAGCGTCTCGATAGAGTACTTTCTAAATATGATATTGTAAGCGAAATGGCAAATGGTGTCGATATCCAGATTGACGTGCTGGCTATAGCGAAAAAGGGAAGAGAGATAAAGCTTTTTTTCATTGAAGCAAAGAAAACAAAGCTTACTCTTAGGGACTTAGGGCAGTTATGGGCCTATTGTAAGTTGGTTGATCCAGATGAGGCGTTTCTTCTTTCGTCAGCCGATCTTGGTAGTTTGAACAAGCTCTTGAATGCATTTAAAAGAGAGGATCTTTTAGATTTCGGGGATGGGAAGAAAATTAAGAAAATGAGAGTTGGTAAATGGGATATTATAAAGAACACCTTGGATTACAATTCTTTAGTTCCTAAAATATAGGAAAGATTTTTAGATGGAACATGAGGCTTTCATTGTTATTTGTGTCTCCAGTTGAAAGGCGGTGGAATGGAATGCCTACTTAATAAGACGTGTTTCTGGGTAGAAGAACAAAGTATTTCCCTGGATATGGCGCTCAGAAAGAAGTGAAAAACAATGCCCCAATTCGATTTTGTGCAAACAACAGCTGCGGATGGATTTGAAATAGAGTACACAGATGTTATGACCGGCGACAGAAATAAAAACCGTTTTCTGTATTACCAGTTAAAGATGAGTATGCAAAAGGCCGGCAAAATCGACATCATTGTCTCGTTTCTCATGGAATCCGGCGTCAGGATGATTTTGAAGGATTTGAAGGCGGCTCTGGACCGCGGCGTACCGGTGAGGATCCTTACCGGGAATTATCTTGGCATCACGCAGCCGTCGGCGCTGTATCTGATCAAGAAAGAACTGGACGACAGGGTGGATCTGCGGTTTTATAATGACAAGGGGCGTTCCTTTCATCCGAAAGCCTACATATTTCACTATGACAATATGGGAGAAATATATATAGGCTCCTCTAATATTTCCAGAAGCGCGCTGACTTCGGGCATTGAGTGGAATTACCGGTTTAACAGTCTCAGTGATAAGAAAAACTTTGAGCTGTTCTATGCCGCATTTGTAGATCTGTTTGAAAATCATTCCCTGGTGATAGACGACCGGGAGCTGGTCAATTACTCCAGGAGCTGGCATAAGCCTGCAGTATCAAAAGATCTGGCCAGATATGATGAGCTGGAAGATTTTGCGGATGCGGAGGGGCAGCCGCTGTTTCAGCCGCGGGGCGCGCAGATAGAGGCCTTGTATGCGCTGCGGGACAGCAGGGCTGAGGGCGCGACAAAAGGACTTGTTCAGGCGGCTACCGGCGTGGGGAAGACATACCTGGCGGCGT
>CANQRW010000096.1 GCA_947626365.1 uncultured Lachnospiraceae bacterium | reverse complement strand
GGAAGGTATCGCTTCTTGAGCGCGGCGCAGGCGGCGTCAGGCTTACCTCCGACGGAATGAAGCTGCTGCCCTATGCGAAAAGCATTATCGCGGAGTTTGAAAAACTGCAGATGGAGGTAGATGAGCTGAACGGACTGCAGTCCGGACTGATTCGCATCGGCACATTTTCCAGCGTGGCAACCCACTGGCTGCCGAATATCATTAAGGAATTTCAGAAAGACTACCCAAACATTGATTACGAATTGCTGCTCGGAGACTACACGGAAATCGAGGAATGGATCCTGGAAGACCGGGTGGACTGCGGCTTTCTGCGCCTGCCCGCGCAGTCCGAACTGGAAACTGTTTTTTTAGAGCAGGACAAGCTGCTGGCGATCATTCCCGAAAACCATCCTCTGGCCGGCTGTGAGAAATTTCCGGTCGCGGCGCTGTGCGATGAACCGTTTATGCTGCTTGAAAAAGGTGCGAAGGCTGAGATATCCGAAATATTTGAACGATACCATTTAACGCCAAAGGTGCATTTTACCACCTGGGACGATTACGCCATCATGTCCATGGTGGAAAGCGGACTCGGTATCAGTATATTGCCGCAGCTTATCCTGAAAAGAGTACCTTACCGAATCATCGCGAAGGAGCTTGATGTTCCCGCATACCGCAATATCGGTCTTGCGTTCCGAAACAAAAGAACCGTTTCGATTGCGGTGAAACGGTTCCTTGACTATTTACAGTATCGTTAAAAACTCTTTCATTCGGTAAGGCTGTCGTGATAGTAATTGATCAGGCAGCCTGCCAGAAGAATCTTCCTCTCATCCTCCGTCAGATGATCCAGGGTGCAGGAAAGTACGCGCGACACGCTTCCGTCCCCGGCAAGAATCTCCACGTCCGCCTGCTCACCGCCCTCGGCGATGATCGAATGAATATCTTTTATGAACAGGTAAGTATCCACCGGAATCTCCAGCTTCTCTGCTGTCCTGAGAGGCAGAAGCCCCCAGTTGATCAGGTTGGAACGATACCGCTTGGTGGCATACTCATTGGCCAGATTGGCGAATCCGCCCAGAACCTTCTGGGAACTGGCCGCCTGCTCCCGGGAGGAGCCGTCTCCAATCTGGTCGCTGACCATCAGACCGCCGAAGGTGATGTCCGAGGCGTCGCAGCCGCACCGGGAGGCCAGCTTCTCAAGAAGAATATTCAGACTCACTTCGCCGCAGCTGCTTTTCACGCCTGTTCTTTCGTCTGCCGCCACGTCATTCCTCACGTCAGATCCGCCTGACCCGCTGCCTGATCCGCCTGCCTGTTCCTTTACCGCATACCCTTCTGTCCGTCTTCTCTCCAGCTCCCGCACTGCCTTGGCCCGGCCCACGTACTCCGGGTCCCGGCTGATCATCATGTAGCCGGAGATCTTCTCCGGATTGGAGCGGAAGGAGGAGGCCTCGCCGGAGGGAATCAGCTCATCCGTGGTCACGGAGCCATGGTAGGAGCCGGTTACCTTCAGAAGCAAGTGCCGCTTCAAAGGCTGCATCGGAGGCCAATCGGAGATGTTGGGGCCCATGACAAGCTCTGCGGATTCATCGCCCTTTCCGTAATTATCAAATACCTGGTTCTCATAGATTTTCTTGTTGAAACGGTGCTTCAGACTGCGGTACTCCACATCCAGTTCTGTCGCCGCCGTCAGACGGCCGCCGTTTCGGACGGTCGCCGCGATGGATCGGGCGTCCATGAGGCAGGCCGCCGCCATCTGTCCCTGGCCGGGTTTGGAGCCCTCCCGGTTGGGGTAGTTCCGGGTCATGTGGCGAATGCTGACCTGGTTGTTGGCAGGCACATCGGTGACGCCGAAGCAGGGACCGCAGATGGCCGGGCGCAAGGTCACTCCACAGACCGCCAGCTCCGCCGCGATTCCCTGGTTCATCAGGTCTTCCATCACCGGCAGGCTGGCCGGGTTGACCCCCAGAGCCAGACCATTTCCCGGAATCCCATATCCCTTCAGGATATCCGCCATAGCCACGATGTTCTCAAACAGGCCGCCGCTGCAGCCGCTGACCAGAGCCTGATCCGGATAAAAGGCCCCGTCCCTCATGTGGGACATGATGGAGAATGGCTCCCCGCTGTCCCTCTTGATCCGGTTGCCCTCCGCCTCCACTTCCGCCAGGACCTCCGGCATCCGCTCCTTAAACTCTCGGATAGGCATGGCGTTGCTGGGATGGAATGGCAGGGCGATCATACACTCCACAGAGGACAGATCAATCTCAATCATGGCGTCGTAGTACGCCCCAGCTGCCGGACGCATCCTCACATAATCCGCCTCCCGGCCATGCTCCACCAGATACTCCCGGGTCTTCTCGTCAGTACACCAGATACTGGACAGCGCCGCGCTCTCCGTGGTCATCACATCGATGCCCATGCGGTATTCCATGGACAGGTTCGCAATGCCGTCCCCCACAAACTCCAGCACCTTATTTTTATTAAAATTGTTCTTAAATGTGGCCGCCACCAGGGCAAGGGCCACATCCTGGGGACCGACTCCAGGCCTGGGACTTCCCGTCAGCTTCACGGCGACGACCGGGGGATATTTCACATCATAAGTACGGCCCAGAAGCTGCTTGGCGATCTCCCCGCCGCCCTCTCCGATTCCCATGGTGCCCAGCGCGCCGTAACGGCTGTGGCTGTCGGAACCCAGGATCATCCTCCCGCCGCCGGCCATCATTTCCCGCATATACTGGTGAAGAACCGCCCGGTAAGGAGGCACGAAAATCCCGCCGTATTTCTTCGCGTTGCCCAGACCAAAGACATGGTCGTCCTCATTGATGGTGCCGCCCACGGCGCAGAGGGTATGATGGCAGTTGGACAGCACATAGGGCACCGGGAATTTCCTGATCCCGCTGGCCCGAGCGGTCTGTAGGATATTCACATAGTTATTGTCCGGCGAAACCAGGGCGTCAAATTTCAGCCGCAGATTCTCCATGTCGCCGCTCTGGTTGTGGGCCTTCAGGAGCCCATAGGCCATGGTCCGGGCGCGGCCTTCCGCGATATCACGCCCGCCGGAAGCGGCCTCCATCACCTGAAAATTTTCATCCAGAAACACTCCGCGATCCGTTAATCTTACCATATTATCCCTCCGCCGTTTTCTTATAATGACGTAATCCGCAGGCGGCCGCTGCAGAACTTTCTACTCCACCAATCTCGCAGCAGCCGCCTGTCCTGTCACATTCCGTTAATTTCTGATATACAGGGTTCCTTCCATGATCCTTCTGGCCGTTCTCTGCACCGCCACGCTGGGCAGCTTGATCTCATCGCCGTCTTTCTCTATATAGGGAACCATGGTCATGACGCCGCTGGGATGGCCGATGCGGACTGTCTTCTGTCCTTCCGCCGGAGCCCCAAGCGTCTTGTGTAGCAGGGAACCTTCCAAAAACGCCGCCACGGAAATGGAACTGGCGGAGGTCAGGGGACAGGCTTTGTGGCACTTGAAGACGGAAATGACCCTGGCGCAGATATCCATATCCGATTCCTTCACCGTCTGTCCGGCGATATCCGTAAAGGTCACCGGCTTCGTGAAGAATCCCACCTTGGGAACCGCCGGGGAATTGGCCGTGGCGTCCTCCAGGTCTTTGGCAAAGCCCATCATGCAGGCCGCCGTGCCGCGGATCTTTTCCAAAAGCTCGCAGACCCCGGCGTTACCGTTGATCTCCTCGGGAAGCTCCGTCCCCTTCATGCCGATATCCTCGGCCCGCACCAGCACCATAGGATTGGATACGTCCACGATGGTGGCCTCGATCTTACCGAATCCCGGAATCATAAGCTCATCCAGCACATTGCCTGTGGGAAGAAGCTTTCCGGTCTTGGCCCCTGCTGGATTTAAGAAATTCACCTGCAGCTCCGCGGCGGTTCCGTCTACGCCCGCAATGGCGCAGTCCCCGTCCTGGGCGAAGGTCTTCGTCTCCGGATCGATGGGAACGGTGACATTGATATACTTATCCGTGTTGCGGTTCAGCATGCGGACGGTGGTAATGGGCTCCACGATATCCACCATGCCCTCTTCCACCGCGTAGGGGCCCACCGCCGCGGTCATATTGCCGCAGTTGGACTTATAGTCCACCTGGCTTTTTCCCACGATGACCTGGCCCACCAGATATTCCACATCCACGTCCGGCTCCTCGCTCTTCCAGACGATAACGATCTTGTTGTTGGAGGACACGGTTCCGCCCAGGCCGTCGATCTGCTTGGGATCCGGATCCCCCATAGCCTGCAGAAAAATGCTGTCCCATTCCGCCCGGTCCGCCGGAAGATCCTCCCTGTGAAACATACATCCTTTGCTGGTGCCGCCCCTCATAAATACGGTTTTGAATTTTCTCATAACATTTCTTCCTTTCTCCGTCTGGCCTTGAATTTTGACTGGTCTGATTTTCATCGGTCCGTTTTCGACCAATCTGGTTTTGACTGGCCTGATTTTAACTATTTTTCCGCGATTCTGAGACACCGCTGTCCCTGATGATTGTATTATACAAAAGAACCGCTATATCGTCTAATACCTTATATCAATGGAAATCATATGAAAAAATGTATGGGAAAATAAATTTGTGATTTTTTCGTCCAAATATGTCAGAAAAATGTGTTTTTTCTTCGTTGAAAACCGCAGAAAAATGTGATATCCTATATATAAACACAGGCACCAGGCTTAGATGAGAGGTAATTCGAATGAAACGAAACGCGATTTCAGATCTGATAACATGGAAAGCCGATGAGGAACGCAAGCCGCTGGTCATCCGGGGGGCGCGTCAGGTCGGAAAGACATGGCTGATGAAGGAGTTCGGCAAAAATTATTACAAGAGTTTTGTCTATTTTAACTTCGATGAGGAAGATGAACTGAAATCCATCTTTGAGACGACCAAGAATCCACATCGAATCATCGAACTGTTGTCCCTGATCGCCGGAGAAAAGATCCTTCCGGGAGAAACGCTCATCCTGTTCGACGAGATACAGGAATGCCCCGAGGCATTGAACACCCTGAAATATTTCAGGGAAAAAGCGAATGAATATCACGTTATCGCCGCCGGGAGCCTCCTCGGAACACTTCTGGCAAAGCCGAAATCCTACCCGGTAGGAATGGTCAATCTTCTTGATCTCTGCCCCCTTACCTTCGACGAGTTTCTTGAGGCTGCCGATCCATCGCTTTACGCTTACTATGAAAGTATTAAAAAGGATCAGGCCATCGAAGAACTATTCCATAACCGGCTGCTTGACATTTATAACAATTATCTCATTATCGGTGGGATGCCGGAATGCGTTTCCTCATGGATCAAACACCGTGACCCCGCAAGAGTCTCGCAGATTCAGAAGGAACTGATCGAGATCTACGAAAATGATTTCTCCAAACACAACGGCAGGGTGAACAGCGGACGGATCCTGATGGTCTTCCGCAGCATTGTCACGCAGCTTGCCAAGCCGAACGAAAAGTTCATGTATGGCGCGGTCCGCGAAAGCGGCAGGGCACGGGACTTCGAGGAGGCCATTGAATGGCTCGTCTCAGCCGGTATGCTGAACCGTGTCCGCAACGTCTCCAAAATGGAACATCCCCTCTCCGCTTTCGACAAGCTGGACCAGTTCAAACTGTTCCTGTTTGATACCGGCCTGCTCAAACACATGGCAGGAATTGACAACCGCGCGATACTTCTGAAAACAGCCTATCAATTCAAGGGCCCCCTGACCGAGAACTATGTCCTGCAGCAGCTCAGGGGCCAGTTTGAGGTCGAACCGCGCTACTATTCCGACAAAAACAGCGAACTGGACTTTGTTCTGCAGCACGGAACGGAAATCATTCCCGTTGAAATAAAGGGCGGCGAAGACAAATCCGCGCCGTCCTTTAAAAAATATGTCTCTGACCATCATCCCGACCATGCGATCCGCTTCTCAAAACAGGGATACCGCAGAGACGGGCGCGTCACCAACCTTCCTCTGTACCTTGCCCGGAAAACAAAGGAATTGCTGTGACACAGGCAGGAAACGCCGTAATCTTATTTCTTCAACTGATCAATGGTCTCCAGCAGATAATCGGTAAACTCCTCGGCGCTGGCTCCGTCCACGTCGGTGGTGACCACTTTCTTCCGCTCCGTGACCGTGCAGATGTCGAGGGCCTGATCCAGAATCGCCTTCCGGTCCGCGTATCCGATGTGGGCCATCAGCATACCTGCGGCACGGATCAGGGAACAGGGATCCGCATACTCCCCTCTCCCGTGATTGATCAGGAAGGGAGCCGTCCCGTGAATCGCCTCAAACATGGCGTACTTGTTGCCCAGGTTGGAGGAGGAAGCAGTTCCCAGTCCGCCCTGATGTTCCGCCGCCACATCGGTGACGATATCGCCGTACAGGTTGGGCAGGACAATGACTTCGATTCCCTTGTTGAACTCCGGATCCAGCATCTTGGCCGCCATGGCGTCCACCAGCCTCTCCTGGATCTCGATGTCCGGATACTCCTCTCCTACCTTGCGGACCGCCTTGATGAAATTGCCGTCCGCCAGCTTCACGATGTTGGCTTTGGTGACGATGGTCACGTTCTTCTTGCCGTTCTTTCTGGCGAAATCAAAGGCCATTCTGGCGATCCGCTCGCTGCCTTGGGCGGTCTGCACCTTGAAATCCACCGCCAGATCCTCGTTTACCTGAATTCCCTTGTTGCCCCAGATGTACTCGCCCTCGATGTTCTCACGGAAAAAGGTCCAGTCGATTCCTTTCTCCGGAATCCGGATGGGACGGACGGCGGCAAACAGCTCCAGGCCCCGGCGCAGCAGGCTGTTGGCGCTGACCAGATTGGGCCAGGGCTCTCCGGCTCTCGGCGTCACCATGGGCCCCTTGATGAGGACGTTGCACTTCTTGATCTCCTCAAACACGTCATCCGGCAGACTCTGAAGCTTCGCCGCCCGGTTCTCGATGGTCATGCCTTCGATAGTGCGGATCTCTACCCTTCCGCTCTCTACCTCCGGTCCCAGCAGGTTGTTCAGCACTCTCAATGCCTGCTTCATGATAATGGGGCCGATGCCGTCGCCGGGAAGAACGCCGATGACGATCTTGTCCAGCTTGTCAAAATCCGTGATCTCCTGATCCGCCTTCATCCGCTCAATCCGCTCAAACTCCGACTGGATCAGCTCGCCGAACTTTTCCTGTGCCACTTTGATCTCCTGTTCTCTGTCCACGCTCATAATTAAATTCCTCCTGTTCCATTTCCAACGCTTTCCGAGGCCGCCGCTCCTGCTTGCCGGGTTCAGCGTACCGCGGAATCTCTTCTTTCTGTAAAACATTATAACGCAGACTGTTCCATAAGTAAAATATATAGTTTCGTATGTGTTCTATACGATTCTATCTATCATTTCACCTTTTCGCCCATCAAGGCAGCCAAGGATTCGCCGGATTTGTTTTGGGGGGTTGAAGTGTGTATATGAAATGTAAGTGAAATGTATACGAGATACTATATGGGATTCTTGACTCTCCCATATATTTCTTTTATAATTTAGCTGTGAGTATTGTGATTTTATTCATAAGAGGAGGTTCCGTGGCATGTATTTTCGGGAACTGGAATATGTGGTAACGGTAGCGGAGTGCCGCAGCATCACCGCAGCCGCCAAAAGACTGTTCATCTCCCAGCCGTCGCTCAGTTATGCCCTTTCGAAAATCGAGGAGGATCTGGGGGTAAAGCTGTTCGACCGTTCTCACCAGCCGTTAAGTCTGACTTACGCGGGAGAAAAATATGTGGAGACTGCCAGAGAAATTTTGACCAAAAACAATAATCTGGAAAAGGA
>CANQRW010000095.1 GCA_947626365.1 uncultured Lachnospiraceae bacterium | reverse complement strand
AAAATCTCGTCCTTGATGCTGGGAATCCCAACTCCCAGCGGGTAGGCGCCTTTAAACAGCTTGGCGCGGCTGTTTTCTTCCTCTTCACTGATGATGGATACGGGAAGGCCCATCCGTTTGGAGGTGGCCTCCACAATATCCCTGTCCAGGTATTCGATTTCCAGCATTTCAGAGAGACGGCGGGCGATGGGGCGTCCCATGCCGCCGAATTGTCTGGAGATGGTGATGATGGTCTTTTCCATAGCGCGATCCCTTCCTGTCTGTGCTTGATGCTGCCTGACGGCGTCTTTCCGTTATCCCTTTGTCACTCCTTTGTCATTCGGCTGCGACTCTCGGCCTGCGTTTTCTCTTAGCCTGAATATTCCGGACCACCAGGCTTAACGAGAAGTTGATGATGAAGTAGATCAGGGCCGCGAAGCCGAAGAGTACAAAGACATCGGAGGTGTGGATGGCGCCGGTTCCGTTGTACTGGCTGGCGGCGGAAAGCACCTGCTTTACCCGGGCCATCAGCTCGATGACGGCCACATTGGCCAGGTAGGACGAGTCCTTGATGGTGGTGATCACCTGGCTGAGGAGGGTAGGAACCACGTTGCGGAAGGCCTGGGGCAGGATAATCAATGTAAAAGTCTGCACAATGTTAAAGCCCTGGGAGTGGGCCGCCTCAAACTGCCCGTGGGCTACCGAGTTCAGCCCGCCCCGGATGATCTCGGCGGTGACAGAGGAGGTAAACAGGATCAAAGCCACGGCTGCTTTCCACAGAAGCTTTGCCTCCACGGAGGTCAGCCCGAAGATTTTCCGGTTAAACATGGCCGGGCTGGGACAGAACACCACGCAGATGAAAATCCACAGAAGAAGAGGCGTATTGCGGAAAATTTCAATGTACATGGTGGCTAACCATCTAAAGATCCGATAAGGGCCGTGGTTACAGTAGTTTCTGAGGATGGCCAGGACAGAGCCTATGACGATCCCCAAAAGAACCGCGATCACCGCGATGATTAAGGTGAACAGCACGCCCTTTCCAATGTAAATCAGCAGGTTCACGTTTTTGAACATGGAGAAACTGGCTTCCAGATTACTCATTTGCGGCAACTCCTTCCTCGATCGTCGTGTGCTGGGCGAACTGGATACGCTGATCCATTTTCTTTAAGTAGGCCTCCCAGGTGCTGGCGAACTTGGTCAGAGGGAAGCAGATCACGAAGAAGAGCAGCCCGCTGACAATGTATGCCGGAGCGTAGGCCCCGCCGGTATTTTCACCGGTGACAAAGCTGTAGGTCAGGGAAATCAGATCCGCGCCGCCGATAATGTAAAGGCAGGAGGTGTTCTTGATCAGGTTCACCACCTGGTTTACCATGGGCGGGAGGATGATTTTGATGCTTTGTGGGAGAATAATGTAATACATTTTCTCGATGTAGTTGAAGCCCTGGGAAGACGCCGCCTCAAACTGCCCGACCGGTATAGCCTCGATCCCGGCCCGTATGACCTCCGCCATGTAAGCCCCTGTGTAGACGCCCAGGGAGATGATGCCGGTCAGGATGATTCCGATGCTGTGGTTGGAAAACGCAAGCGCGTAGTAGAGGAAGCAGCACTGCAGCAGCACCGGGGTATTCTGGATGATCTCCACATAGACCCGGGAGATAAATTTCAGCGGTTTCTTTCCGCTGGTAGCCATCAGGCCGAAGATAATACCCAGAACGAGGGCCAGCAGTATTCCGAAAAACGCGGTCCTTACAGTGTTAAACAGTCCCAGCGCGAAGGTAGAGCGGTAGGTCCATACCTTATCCCAGGCTCTTGCTGAAAATATACCGGACATCGGGAGTCCTCCTCTTTAATCTTAATATATTAGTGTTTGATATTTGCCGCCTGATGCGGAAATGCCGGGCAGGGCTGTGACACCCTGCCGGGCGAATTGTTTGTTTCCTGAGATGAAATTTCAGATTGAGAGGTAGCCGTTTTCACTTGTGCCGGCTGCCGCTTTACTGATTATCCCAGGTTGTTCTCGTCGATAAAGCCCTGGATGGTTCCGTCGTCCAGCCATGTGGTGATCAGGTTTTCAACATAGGCGGAGAAATCGGAGCCCTTCTTGGTGGCGATACCGTAGTCCTGGGGTGCGAACTGGTCGTCGATGTAATGGCGGCCGTCGGTGTTGTAGATGGCCAGGATGGACTTATCTACGCAGAAGGCGTCAACCTCGCCGGCGGAAAGAGCGGTGGAGATGGCCGGATAATCCTCGTACTGTTTGTAGGAGATTCCGGTGTTCCAGGTAGCCGGATCAAAGGAATCGGCGTCAAAGCCTGCGCCGTCGATGAGATCCGCGTCGATCATGGCGCTGGTCAGGGATTTGGCGGAGGTGGAGCCGGAGGATACGCCTACGGTCTTGTCAACCAGATCAGCCAGGGAGGTAATGCCGGAGGAGTCTTCTACCAGCACGGTTACGTAATCGGTATAATAGGGCGTGGTGAAATCCCAGCTCTGTTTTCTCTCATCAGTGATGGTGAAGGTAGCCAGCACGCAGTCGATGTCACCGGAATCCAGAAGCTCGGTTCTGGTAGCGGCAGTGACAGTGGTAAACTCCACGTCAACGCCTAATTCCTCGGCGATCTTCTCGGCGATGGAGATCTCCATGCCGCTGTACTCGCCGGTCAGGGTATCCTGGAAGCCGAAACCTACGACGGCGTTCTTCACGCCTACCTTCAGCACGCCACGGTCGATGATGGCCTGGGTGTCGGCTCCGATGGCGGCATCGGCGGTATCGGCAGCCGCTGAGGTATCGGCAGTTCCCTCGTCAGCCGCTGAAGTATCGGCGGCGGAAGTGTCTGCAGCCGCGGAAGTGTCAGGGGCCGTCGTGCTTGCGGCCGTGGTGGCGGACGAGCTGCCTGAGTCGTTTCCTCCGCAGCCGGACAGCATCACGGCGGCCATAGCGGCGGTCAGGACAACAGAAGTCAGTTTTTTCATGGATTTTTTCATAATGGATTCCTCCTTTTCTGAAGGCTCTGCCGGTTGGATTTAAAGTGTCCGTTTAAGCTTAACACGATTTCGGCAGGGCATTTTATATTAAAGCCGGAGGGCTCTAATAGCAGTGACGGTGATAAAGCGCTTAGGCCTGTCTGTGCGCACCAGGGCTGTAGCCGGGGCTGGATTCGAAAGCTGTTTCGGAAAGGCAGCGCGCCCGCGGAAGCTATTTGCGGATGATTTTGCCTAGGAACTGCTTTACCCGGTCGCTTTCCGGATTCTCAAAGAAATGTTCGGGATTTCCCTCCTCAATGATCTGGCCTCCGGCCATGAACACGATGCGGTCCGCCACCTGGCGGGCGAAGCCCATCTCATGAGTGACTACCACCATGGTGATGTTTTCCTTCGCAAGCTTGATCATGACGTCCAGTACCTCCTGGATGGTCTCCGGGTCCAGGGCGGAGGTGGGCTCGTCAAAAAGGATGATTTTGCTTTCGGTGCAGAGAGCCCTGGCGATGGCGATTCGCTGCTGCTGGCCGCCGGACAGCATGGTGGGATAGGCGTGGGCCTTTTCCCTGAGGCCGACTACGTCCAGGTAGTGGAAGGCCAGTTCCTCCGCTTCCTTCTTGCTTTTGTGATGAAGCTTCATGGGGGCAATGGTCAGGTTTTTCAGCACCGTCATGTGAGGATACAGGTTAAACTGCTGGAACACCATAGAGATGTTGTCCCGGATGACCTTCGTTTTGTTCTGATGAGTCAGCTTCTCACCGTTGATATAGACGCTTCCGCTGGTGGGTTCCTCCAGGAAGTTCATACAGCGGATGGTGGTGGACTTACCGGAACCGGAAGGGCCGATCATGACCAGCTTTTCTCCTTCCTTCACCTCCAGATTGACGTCTTTTAAGACCTCCAGATCTCCAAAATTCTTATATACATGTTCCAGTTTGATCATAGGCGTCCTCCCTGTGCGTATTCCCTCGGTCAGTCCGGCGAAACAGGCCGCTGTGCGGATTTGCCTGCGGCGCGGCGTGTCCTGCCGGGTGCTTTTTTGGCAAAAAAGAAAGGCGCCGCTCGTGTAAGAGCAAACGCCTTTGTTTCTCATGGACAAAAGTATACCATCAATTTGAATGAAATGTCAATTTGCCCCGGGCATTTTCGGCTGAATGGCTGACAAGTATTTTTCAGGCCGGAAATGCCGTGTGAAAAATGTATAATAATTCGAAAGAATCGTATTTTTATTTATGCAGATTAACATCAAAACTTATAAACTGTAGCTGCTACAACCGGCAAATTGTAATAGGCGGTTTTACGGCAGTTTATTTGAACCGGCTTAAGGAGCAGGGCATTCCAGCCGCTTTGTTAACCGATTCTGGACGATCTCGATGAACCGCAGTCCCGTTACCACCTGGGGTTTGCGGATCGTAGTGACCTTCTGCAGGTCTGCCGTCATGATGCCGGATTCCACCGTTTCAATGGTAGTGCGCTTTAACATCTGGGCGAATTCAGTCAGGGCTTCGCTGCCGTCCAGTTCGCCCCGTTTGATCAGAGCGTTGCACCATGCCATAATGATAGCCAGTGGATTGGTGGACGCCACGCCGCCCTCCAGGTAGCGGTAGTAGTGGCGGCGGACGGTGCCGTGAGCGGCTTCATATTCGTATTTGCCGTCGGGAGAAACCAGGACGGAGGTCATCATGGCGGCGGAGCCATAGGCGGTGGCCAGCATATCGCTCATGACATCGCCATCGTAATTCTGGCAGGCCCACACGTAACCGCCGGGACTTTTCACAGCCCGTGATACGGCGTCGTCGATGAGGCAGTACTGGTAAGTGATGCCGGCCTGGCTGTAGGCTTCCATGAATTCTTCCATGAAGACTTCTCTGAAAATATCCCGGAACTGACGGTCATAGACCTTGGAGATAGTGTCCTTGGCGGAAAAGATCAGATCCTGCTTTACGTCCAGGGCGTAGGACATACAGCAGCGGGCAAAATTGCGGATGGACCGATCCAGGTTGTGAACGCCCTGGGCCACGCCGGGGCCGTCAAACTGGTGAATCAGTTCCCTGTGTTCCGTGCCGTCGGCGCCGGTAAAGACCAGTTCACATTTTCCGGGGCCGCCGATCCGCATTTCTGTGGCCCGGTACAGGTCGCCGTAGGCGTGGCGGGCCAGGGTGATGGGTTCTTTCCAGGATTTAATGTAAGGTTCGATACCCCGGATCAGAATAGGGGCGCGAAAGACGGTTCCGTCCAGAAGGGCACGGATGGTTCCGTTGGGACTTTTCCACATTTTTTTCAGGTTATATTCCTGAACACGCTCCAGATTGGGAGTGATGGTGGCGCATTTCACGGCCACGCCGTATTTTTTCGTGGCCATGGCGGCGTCAACGGTCACCTGATCGTCGGTGGCGTCCCGGTTGCGGAGGTTCAGGTCATAATAATCCACTTTCAGGTCTACAAAAGGTTTGATCAGTTTTTCTTTTGTCTCTTTCCACAGAATGGCGGCCATCTCATCCCCGTCCATCTCCACCAGCGGGGTGGTCATCGGAATCTTTTCCATAATGGTTCTCCTTATTGTCAGAATTGAAATCTTATTATCTGGACTGCCTTAGGTATCTCCGGCAGGATTGAAGATATTTGCTATATTATAATGTTCAGGCACTGGTTTGTCACGTGTTTTTTGAAATCGGAGGCGGCAGTCTCGGAGGCGGCAGGTTGGGTTATCATTAATAAAATCTATATCATAGCAGAATAAATTATTTTACAGGAAAGGCCGGATTCATTTATACTAAAATTGCCGGAGAGTTTGTGTTGTGGATGCCGCGCCGGGCGGAGCTGCCCGGTGCGGCCGGAAAGGAGATTCTGAGATGACTTTGACCCAGCTTCAGTATTTTTGCAAAGCCTGCGAACTTCATAATATTACCAAGGCGGCAGAACAGCTTTTTGTATCCCAGCCAACGGTTACGGCTTCTATCCGAAGCCTGGAAAAGGAATTTGGCGTCACGCTTCTGGAAAGGCAGTATAAAGGATTCCAGCTGACGGAGGAAGGCCATATTTTCTATGAGGAAGCCAGGCAGTTTCTGATGGAAGCGGAGCATTTTGAACAGCGCATACGCTGGATGGTAGAAAAAAAGAGTTCCCTGGTGCTTGGCCTGACCCGTTCTAGCGGCGTCATGATCTACGCGGAATATTTCCCTTTTTATGCGCAAAAGCATACGAACGTCCAGGTGCATGTGATTACAGGGGCAGCTTTGGAGCTGGTGGAGGAGCTGGCGGCCCGGCATATCGACGCGGCCATTTTGCCGATGCCGCCTCAGGGGCTTCCGGATACCATTCGCGTGTATCCGCTGCGGTCTGTGGAATTTGCCCTGACGGTATCGGAAAATCATCCTTTGGCGGGCAGGAAGATTGTGACTGTTGAGGATATTCTTCATGAAAAGCTGGTGTCCACGGTAAATGACAGTCTCAAGACCAGAAAGCTGGAGGAGATGTTTGCAGCCTATGGGGCGGCGCCCAATGTGGTCTACCGCTATGATCAGCTGAGTACGGCGTTCCATATGATCCGAAGCGAGAACCTGTGCGGCGTTTTCCCGAAAGAGATGGCGGAACGGCAGAAGAATATTGTGGCCGTGCCTTTGGCGGGAATGGAAGATATCGACGCCAGCCTGATCGTGCTTGCGGAGGCGCTTGCCCAGAAGAAAGCAGTCGGGGAATTTGCCCGGGATATTGCGAAATTCTACCATAAAAAAAACTGATATATTAAAAAATCTATTGATTTTACAGGAACAAAGCCTTTTCCTATAATGAAAACAGAAACAGGAAACGTGGTTTTTGTATCATTCATTAAGGAGGAAAAGATATGAACGAAAAAACGCAAAAGAAAACCCTGTGGGAGGAGTTTAACGACCTGGGCGGCATGCCTTTATGGCTGTATCTGGCCTGTGCCGCGATCCTGCTGGTAGTCGTTATGACAGGGGCTCTGGGAACGGATATCACCGCTTTCATCGCCGTTACCATGGTGATCGCCATCATTTTCAACAAGATCGGAAAAGTGCTTCCCATCTGGAACACCTATATCGGCGGCGGTCTGCTGATGGTGTTCTTCGGAACCGCGGTGCTGAAGCAGTTCAACCTGATTCCGCAGGAATATGTGGATCTGATCGGAAATATGGTTCAGGGCGATGTAAATATTCTGAACGTGTTTATCATCGCGCTGATTACCGGTTCCATTCTTTCCCTGGACCGCAATGTGCTGATCCGCAGCTTCGGCGGCTATATTCCGACGATTTTGGGCGGCCTTGCGGGAGCGGCGCTGTTTGGCTGCGCCGTAGGCCTTATCTTCGGAGTGAGTCCTGTTGACGCTATTGTCCGCTATGTGCTGCCTGTTATGGGCGGCGGCAACGGAGCCGGAGCGGTTCCCCTTTCCCAGATTTATGAGCAGGTCAGCGGAGAACCGGCTGCCAACTATTATTCCTTTGCCATTATCATTCTGACCATTGCCAACCTGTTCTGTATCGTAGCCGGCGCTCTTCTGAATCGCCTGGGACAGATCAGGCCGGAGCTGACCGGCGACGGCACCAATATTATGCCGGTGGACAGCAAGCTGATCAAAGAGGATGTGAAGGTAAAGGTAACGCTCAATGACTACTGCGGAACCCTGCTTCTGGTGGGAACCATCTTTGCCGTGGGACGGTTGTTCAGCAAGGTGCTGCTTCCCACGATCTTAGGGGCACAGATCCACAATTTCGCTTACAGCATCATCTTCGTGGTAATCATTTCCGCGCTGGGAATTATCCCGGCCAATATCCGGGCGGCAGCCAGGAACCTTCAGGGCGTCATGACATCGGTAGTCGGCATTACCCTGATGGTGGGTATGGGCGTAGATTTCGATCTGGCGGAGCTGGTATCTGCCGCAAGCCCCTCCAATCTGCTGATAGCTCTGCTGATTGTGATCGGCGCCGTTGTGGGCAGCGCTTTGGTAGGCAAGCTGGTGGGCTTCTATCCCATCGACGCGGCTGTCACCGCAGGCCTTTGCATGGCTAACCGCGGCGGTTCCGGAGATATGGCAGTGCTTGGCGCCGCCAACCGTCTGGAACTCATCAGCTACGCGCAGCTGTCCAGCCGTGTAGGCGGAGGTATTGTGCTGATTATCGCCTCCTTTGTATTCTCGTTCTTCCTGTAAGGACGTATCCGGGGAACCGGTCAGAAAAACGCGTGTTTTGTATTACGTCAGTATGCAAAAAACGCGCCAGCGACGCGTTTTTTGTAGTATGGCGGGCATGCCGTCAGTCTGTGGTGAAAGTCCACGAGGGGCGTAGTTGCCGACGAAC
>CANQRW010000094.1 GCA_947626365.1 uncultured Lachnospiraceae bacterium | reverse complement strand
CCTCAGGGCAAACTGGCCCAGGAACTGCTCAAAGGAAATTATGATTTGGGATTTATCCGTCTTTCTGAGGAATACAACGAAGCTGCGCTGGAAGATGCCATAGAGCAGCAGATGACAAGATTTCTGCTGGAATTGGGCGATGGCTGGGCGTTTGTCGGAAGGCAAAAGGAAATGATTATTTCCGGCAAAACACGGAAAATTGACCTGCTTTTTTATCATATCTATCTGAGATGCTATGTTGTGATAGAATTGAAAGTAAAACCGTTTGAGCCCGAATTTGCCGGTAAGCTCAATTTTTATGTAAATGCAGTAAATGAACTGATCCGCCGGGACAGTGATAATCCGTCTATCGGACTTTTGATTTGCAAGGATATGGATCGGACGGAAGTGCAGTTAGCTTTCGAAGGGATTACGACACCCATGGGGGTCGCGACCTATAATAACGTAAAAATCAAAGAAATTCAGGAGTACCTGCCAACCGCTGAACAAATCAGGCAGCAAATTGAGATTGCAGAGAAAACGTTTAGGCTCAACATGCAAAAAGAAACGGAGGGAACCGTCCATGAATGATACGGAACTTCAAAACGCAGCGGATCGTCGGGCGAAACGAATGGTTACCTATAACTATACCTATACGAAACGCTCACCGCATGGATCAATCCTTTCCGAGAAAGAATATCAGCATTATATCATGGAACGGCTCTCAATAGACAACGGTTACGTCATCCGCAAAGCGCTCCATTTTGACCGTCATTTTGCGATGGATCGGGAGCTGTTGTTTCAATTTCTCTGGTCTACCCAGCCGGAGACGATGGAAGCATTGCGGAAAATATACAAGGACAAGCTGGAAGAGACCATCGTCGGCTTCATTAATGCCGAGGTGACAAAAGCACGGGGCAGCCTCTTGAACATTCTGCGGCACGGCGTGGAGCTTTCCAACATGAAGCTGGAGCTGATGTACACCAGGCCTGCCACTGCGTTTAACAAGGAGCTGCTGGCAAAGTATGAAAAGAACGTGTTTTCAGTCATGGAGGAAGTCTGGGCAAGCGACAAGGAACGCATCGACCTTGTGATTTTCCTGAACGGTCTTGCCATCATGTCTTTTGAACTGAAATGCAACGCCGCCGGACAGTCCTATCAGGACGCTATTTACCAGTACCGCACTGAGCGTGACCCAAAGACACGGCTGTTTCTGTTCAAAGCCGGGTGCCTTGTGAATTTTGCAATGGATCTGGAGCAGGTCTACATGACCACAAAGCTGGCGGGCGACGCCACCTTCTTCCTGCCTTTCAACATGGGTAACGGCGAGGGTGTGAACGCCGGGGCGGGCAATCCGACCTTCGCAGACAAGTACAGCGTCTCCTATATGTGGGAGGATATTCTGAAAAAGGATACCGTTCTTGACCTTCTCGGAAAGTTCGTGTTTATCGAGACAAAGGAAAAAGAGGACGAGCTGACCGGCAAAATCAAGAAGTCTGAAAATATTATCTTCCCGCGCTACCACCAGCTCGATGTGATCCGTAAGCTTCTGGCGGATGTGCGGGAGAACCACACCGCGCAGAATTATCTCATCCAGCACAGCGCTGGCTCGGGCAAAACGAACTCCATCGCGTGGCTGGCGCACCGTCTGACCTCGCTCCACGACGCAGAAGACAAGATTATTTTTGACAACGTGGTTATCGTCACTGACCGCGTGGTAGTAGACCGGCAGCTTCAGAAGGCGATTTTGGGGCTGGAACACAAGGCAGGGCTTATCCGGGTCATGGATGACAAGTGCAACTCCGCCGACCTTGCCATTGCGCTGAACGGCAACACGAAAATCATTGCCACCACAATACAAAAGTTCCCCTATATTGTGGACAGCATAAAGGGACTGAAAAATAAGCGGTTTGCGGTCATCATCGACGAGGCTCATTCCTCCACGGCGGGCAAGGATATGATTGCCGTGACACAATCCCTTGGAGCTGGGGAACAGGATTATGGTGACGCAGAGGATATGATCACCGATGAAATCAGGCGAAGCGGCAAACAGGCCAATGTGTCGATTTTCGCGTTCACTGCCACCCCGAAACCTACGACGATACAGCTTTTCGGACGCCTCAATACAAAGGGGAAGCGTGAGGCGTTCCATGTGTATTCCATGAAACAGGCCATCGAGGAGGACTTTATCCTCGATGTGCTTCAGAATTATACCACCTATCAGACATTCTATCAGATCAACAAAGAAATTGAGGAGGATCCCCGCTGCAGGACGGCGGATGCCAAGCGGCAGATTGCCCGCTTTGTGGAACTGCACGAAACAAACATTGCCCAGCGTGTAGAGGTGATCGTAGAACATTTCCGTACCTCCGTCATGCCGGAGCTTGGCGGCATGGCCAAGGCAATGGTTATCACCGCCTCTCGTCAGGGTGCGGTCAAGTACCGTCAGGCTTTTGAGGATTACACAAAGAAAAAGGGTTATGCGGACATCAAGGCGCTTGCGGCTTTTTCCGGCAAGGTGAAGCTGCCTGACGACGATACGGAGTATACCGAGGCGTCCATGAATGGTTTCCCGGAAAATCGGCTCACAAAGGAATTTGATAAGGATGATTATCAAGTTTTGCTGGTAGCAAATAAGTATCAGACAGGATTCGACCAGCCGAAGCTTTGCGCCATGTATGTGCTGAAAAAATTGAAGGGCGTGTCGGCGGTGCAGACCCTCTCCCGGCTCAATCGTATCTGTCTGCCCTTTGAGAAAAAGACCTTTGTGCTGGATTTTGTGAACAGCTACAAGGACATTACGGACGCCTTTGCGCCGTATTACACCACCACACTGCTGTCCAATTCCGTAACGCCTACGGCGATTTATGACCTTGAAGCGAAAATCGATGCATATACAATCCTTGACCCGGACGACATTGAAAAGGCAAATGTTCTGCTGTACAAGGAAAAGATCTATGCCAGGGATAAGCAGAAGCTCACTTTCTATTTCAAGCGGGCAAAGAACAGAATAGAGACATATGACCTTTTGAAGCAGTATGAGATCGTCGCTCTTATGCGGCATTTCATTCGTTTTTATGAGTTCCTGCTTCAGGTGTCTTGCTTCGAGGATGTGGAGCTGCACAAGAAATACAATTTCATGACCTATCTGATAGCATATATTAATATCAAACATCCCGGCGGCGGGTACAATCTCGATGGTAAGATCAAGGCGACCAACTTCGTGCAGAAAAAAGCGGACGAGCATATCAAATCCAACCTTGTGGCACAGCCAGTTGTCAAGCTCCCGGCTGCGGAGAACTTTGGCCTGACACCTGCAAAAGAAGAACGGCTGTCGGAGATCATCGCTGAAATCAACAGCCGCATGGGAAAGAACTATGATAACGATGTGGCGATCAGAGCGATGCTCCAGATTCGGGACATCCTGTTAAAGTCTGAGAAGCTGAAAATCAGCGCGAAGAACAATACGGTCAAGGATTTTGAGTTTTCCTATTTCGACGATATCGATGATGCGCTGATCGAGGGCCTTTCGCAGAACCAGGACTTCTTCTCCATGCTGCTCAGTAATGACGATGTCAAGAAGCAGGTGCTGGGGATTTTCACGGAGGAGATTTATAAGAGTTTGCGGGAAACTTAAATCTCTCAGAAATTGTGAGGCCAAACGCATGAACGAAGCGGATAAGAAAAATACAAACAAAGCATCACTGGCGCGTTTTTTGCATACTGACGTGAGACAAAAAGCTCTGGACGTTCAGCCCAGAGCTTTTCTTGTAACCCGTTTTCTGTTGTCTGAATATTCGCGGTTAAAGGTTAAGGGATACAGTCCGTATGCCACCAGCAGGCCGCCGATCACATCCATCACGGAATGCTGTTTCAAGAACATGGTGGACAGGCAGATCAGCACGCACAGCACAAATGACAGGAAGTGAAGCCCACGCCGGTTCTTCAGGCTGTCGCTTTTTACGATAGCTACGTGGACAGCCACGGAGTTGAATACGTGGATGCTGGGGAACACATTGGTGGAAGTGTCGATCCCGTGGAGCAGCCACACCAGCCAGGAGCAGAAATTCTTGTCCGGATTGACCATGGTCCGCAGGTCCGTACCGTTGGGAAAGATGGTACAGATCATCAGGCACAGGGTCATGCCGGCAAACAGGTACTCGCAGAACCGGTAAAAATCTTTCGTGTTCTTGAGGAAGAAGTAAAGCATGGCGCCGGCCACGTACAAAAACCACAGCATGTACGGGATGATAAAATACTCATTAAACGGAATCAGATCATCAAGCCACGTATGAATGACGTGATAATCTCTTGTCATGCCTTCCAGCCAGAAAAACCAGGGCAGGTAAATGGCAAAATAAAGCATTACCCAGGCATGGCGGTATTGCTGCAATCGTTCTTTCATAATGTCACCTTTTTCATAATCCTTTCCCTATCTAACAGGCAATTATAGCACGATTGTCGGCGGTCTACAAGGGATTTCATAAAAATGTTAAAAAATTTCTTTATATATTAAGAAAGTATGAAGCTGAGGACGCCGGCAGGTTCTGTGCAGGTCCTCAGCTGCCGATTACGTCAGTATGCGGGCAGAGCGCCAGTGACGCTCTGCTCGTATTACGTCAGTATGCAACCAAAGCGCCAGAGACGCTTTGGTTGTATTCTGTCCCGCGAGGGGTTGAAAACGGCGGAAAAACCATGTATATTTATTGGTAGGGCATGACGTTGTACAAAAGAGAAACGGTGCCGGAATGTGCACCGGCACAGGAGGAGGATAAGCGGTATGCAATGTGTTAAATGCGGTCGGGAACTGGACGAGGGGACGCTGTTCTGTCCGGTCTGCGGCGAGAAGGTGCCGGGCAGTTCCCCGGGGAATGATGCGCCTCTTTATCAGACGGAGGTAAAGGGGCTGCTGAAATCCGGCAGACTGATCGTCTATGGAGACAGAACGGAATTCGTGGTGAGCAAGGTGCAGAAAATGGTATTCCCTTACGAATCCCTAGCGGCGCTGAAAAAGGGCCTGGACCGGATCAACTTCATCATGGAGGACGGCAAAACCGAGTCATGCGCGGTGAACCGCAAGGATCTTCACAAGGCGTTTTTTACCATCGAGCAGGCCAGCCGGCCTTATATTGAACGGCGCGGCAGCCAGCTTCAGTCCGAGGGAATCCGGTATTCTTTCCCCAGCAGTCCGTCCGGGCTGGGCGGTATGCTGAGCAGCAGCGGTATATTGAATATTTTAGACGACAGAAGCGAATTTATTACTTCCTCCGGTAAAAATGAGATCATCTCCTATGAGGACGTGAAGAATATACGGCTCTCTGCCATGGGAACGCTGGAATATATTTTCTATGACGGAACCAGGAAATCATTTGCTGTCGGCAAAGAAATCCGGGATGATGTGGTGTCTTTTCTTCAGACAGCGCTGCTTCCTTATATTAAGGAGCGGAAGGAACGGCTTTTGTCCCAGGGGATTTATTTTTCCTTCCTGAATGGTCAGGGCTTCAGCAGAAGAGAAGTGAATCTGTATGCCGATCATTTGGAATGTAGGTCGGAATCGGGACAGGAAGATCGTGTGGCGTATGGCGATATCCGGGCGGTCAGCGTCAGCGACGGCACGCTGGAGACAGCGCTGACAGACGGAACGGCAAAAACATTTTTTATTGACAGAGATGCCCAAAGCGATGTTCTCGCCTTTTTGAAGGAGGCCATTGCGCCCTATGTGGAAAAGAGAACGAAGGGATTTGATTTATGCTTCGGGGCGAAGGAACGGCTGGAGATCAACGGGGAGAGAGGCGTCTTTCATATAATCCGGCAGGGAGGAAGAGAGATTTCCGGAGAATATGATCTGAAGGATATTGTGAAGGCGGAAGTCTCTGAGACGAAGGCTTCCCAGAATATTGTGGGAGCGCTGCTGGCTTCCCGGTCCGCGGATTCGTCCGGGAAAAATACGGAGGATAAGATTACGGATGTCACCCTTCTTCTGACGGTCTGTTCTGAGCAGGATACGGAAGAACTTCCGGTCTGTCTGGGCAGTTTTGTCTTCGGCGTCAGCAGGAGCAGCGCGGAATACGGCAGATGCGAGATGGAGCTGACCGGCTTTTTTGCCTACATGGAAGAGCACTATCCGGAGTGCCTGCTGATTCAGCCCGTTCCCGAAGAAGAAACGGAACTCCCGCTTAAACCTGCGGGGGAACCGGAACCTGCTCTGCCGGCGCCGGAGGAGTCAGGAGCGCAGGCGGCGGACAGCGAAGGGCAGAGAGGAGCCGATGCAGCTGCGGGAAACAGAGAGAAGGAACGGTTCGGAACCCTGCTCAGGGGCATATCTGATTTTGTGGAGCGCTGTGATACGCCTATGACCATAGCCATTCAGGGCGATGGGGAAGCCGGAAGCGGCGGATTCCTTCGGGTGGTGTATCATGGACTGGAGGAAAAATGGAAGGAGAATGTCCTGTGCCTTTATGCCCAGCAGCTGTTTCGGAACGGCGGCTGGGTATGTTTGCCCTGATCTGCATGCAGACCCGGTTCCCTGCCGCGTGCCGCAGTCTGGTGCGGAAGAAGGACCGGCTGACGCCGGAGATGCTTATCGGTCTGACCGACGGTTCTCTCATGGATGAGCAGGGAGAGCCTGATGAGGAGGAGAAGCTGGCGTTTTGCGCTTTTGCCGAAGAACTGTGCGCATCGATTAATACGGACGGAAGAGAAGGGATTACAGACCAGGAGTGCAGGGCTTTCGATCAGGCTCTCGCCATCTCGGCTATAACCTCATTATAATAGGATGACTTCTTAGGTTAAACTCACAGGTTAAAGAAAGGAACAGGGAACAATGGATAAATTTATGGAACTGGTTGATTGCTGCAAAGGGAAAAAGGTGTATATTCAGACTCACAATTTTCCGGATCCCGATGCCATCGCATCGGCTTTTGGCCTGCAGGCTCTTCTGAATCATTACGGGGTGCCGTCTGTGCTCTGCTATCATGGGAGGATTGACAAGCTGAGCACGCGGAAGATGACAGAACTGTTTCATATTGATATTTTTCCTTATGAGGAGATTGAGCAGGATATGAGTCCGGAGGATTCCATCATCTGTGTGGATTCTCAGAAGAGCGGCGGAAATATCCGGAATCTTTCCGGCGATGAGATTGCATGTATCGACCATCATCCCACCTATGTTCCGGAGAAGTACCTGTATTCGGATATTCGTATTGTGGGAAGCTGCGCTTCCCTGATCGCGGAATATTTTCAGAAAATGGACGTGCCCATGACGGAGGATGTGGCGACCGCCCTTTTGTACGGCCTTAAGATGGATACGGCTCACTTTACCAGAGGCGTCACCATGCTGGATATCGATATGTTTAAATACCTGTTTCCGCAGATCGATGGGGATAAAATGACGGATCTGGAGAAGAATACGATGGAATTCAACGATCTGAAAGCTTATGGCTCGGCCATTGAGAACATTCAGGTATATGATAAGGTAGGAATTGCCGCGATTCCCTTTGAATGTCCGGATGCGCTGATCGCCCTTGTGGCGGATTTTATTCTCAGTCTGGAGGAAGTGGAGATAGCTGTGATCTATTCCTACCGGGCAAAGGAAATCAAGTTTTCCGTCCGCTCGGAGGCAGCGGATATCCATGCGGGAAGGCTGATCCATCAGGTGCTTCAGGAGTATGGAAACGGAGGAGGCCATGCGGAAATGGCAGGCGGAAGTATCAGTAAGGAGAATATAAAGCTGCTGGGAGCTTATCCGGACGACACCATCCGGGAATTGTTCCTGAAGGAGATTGAAGCTATGGCAGGAAGTCCGTCTGCACAGGCGGACTAATGCAAATAAGGCGTCACTGGCGCGTTTTTTGCGTACTGACGCAATACAAACAAGGCGTCATTGGAGCTTTGTTGCATACTGACGTAATAAGGCCGCGCGGGATACCGCGGCAAGCCGGAAAGGAGACTTATGGGAAAGAACGTGTTGTGCCAGGCGCTGGCAGCGCTGCTGGCATTGGGAATCAGCCTGTATGGCGGCGCTGCTGCTGCGCTGGCGGCAGGCGACGGACCGTCGGGAGACGGAGGGACAATTATGGCCGCGGGAAAAGCGGCGGGAAGCGAAGGATTGGCCCCATATTTGCAGGCCCCTTCTACCGCAGGCGCGCTGCAGGTCAGAGGCGGAAAGCTGGTGGGAGAGAACGGGCAGCCGGTGCAGCTTCGGGGGATCAGCACCCACGGCATCGGATGGTTCCCGGATTATGTGAATGAAGACGCCTTCCGGCAGTTTCGGAAGGAGTGGGGGGCCAATGTGATGCGGCTGGCCATGTATACGGCGGAGTATAACGGCTACTGCACCGGCGGCGACCAGAACGCGCTGAAAGAACTGGTGCGAAAAGGCGTCCGCTGTGCCACGAATCAGGATATGTACGTGATCATCGACTGGCATATTCTGTCCGACGCCAATCCCAATACCTATAAAGAACAGGCAAAAGCGTTTTTCGGGGAGATGTCCCGGGAGTTCGGGCAGCAGAATAATGTGATCTACGAGATATGCAACGAGCCCAACGGCGGAACCACCTGGCAGGAAATCAAGGCCTACGCCGGTGAGGTGATCCCGGTGATCCGCGCCAATGACAGCGACGCGGTGATCATTGTGGGAACGCCTAACTGGTCCCAGTATGTGGACCAGGCGGCGGCCGACCCGATCACCGG
>CANQRW010000093.1 GCA_947626365.1 uncultured Lachnospiraceae bacterium | reverse complement strand
TTTAGAAAAGAAAGAATTTACAGAAAACGATTGTTTTTCAGGACCTCTCCCATTATAATAAAAGGGAGGTCCTGATGCGGAAGCGGCGGTTTTGCCGCCGGCGTGTGCGGTTTTGCTGACAGTGTGTGCGGTTTTCGCGGCGCTTTGGATAAATGGCCGGCAGCAGGACATCTCAGGCAGAATGGATAAGGAGGTCAGGCGCATGTCGATTTTGGTAACTGGCGGAGCCGGATATATCGGCAGCCACACATGTATTGAACTGCTGAACGCGGGCTACGAGGTAGTGGTAGTGGACAACCTGTGCAATTCCAGCAGGGAATCTCTGAAGCGGGTGGAGGAGATTACCGGGAAGAAGGTTATCTTTTATGAGGTGGACCTGCTCGATCAGGCCGGCGTCAGGCGGGTATTCGACAATGAAAAGATTGAGGCGGTGATTCATTTCGCGGGTCTGAAGGCAGTGGGCGAGTCCGTATTTAAGCCTCTTGAGTATTATCACAATAACATTACGGGAACGCTGATTCTCTGTGATGAGATGAGAAAGCATGGGGTAAAGAGCATTGTGTTCAGTTCCTCGGCTACGGTTTACGGCGATCCGGCCTTTGTTCCGATCACGGAGGCGTGCCCCAAGGGCAACGCTACCAATCCCTATGGCCGCACCAAGAGTATGCTGGAGCAGATACTGACCGATCTTCACACGGCGGACAATGAGTGGCAGGTGATGCTTCTTCGGTATTTCAATCCCATCGGCGCCCACGAATCCGGGCGGATCGGCGAGAATCCGAGGGGAATCCCCAACAATCTTCTTCCTTATATTACTCAGGTGGCTGTGGGCAAGCTGGTATGTCTGGGCGTCTTCGGCAACGATTACAATACGCCGGACGGCACCTGCATCCGGGACTATATCCATGTGGTTGACCTGGCGGACGGCCATGTGAAGGCCCTTCAGAAGCTGCATAAGGAGAAGGGCGGCGTCTGGATTTACAACCTGGGCACCGGCACGGGCTACAGTGTGCTGGATGTGATTAATGCCTTCGAGGAGGCCAACGACCTGAAGATCAATTATGTCTTTAAGGATCGCAGGCCGGGAGACATTCCCGCATGCTACGCGGATCCGACCAAAGCCAAAGAAGAGCTGGGCTGGGTGGCAAAGAGGGGCATCAAGGAGATGTGCCGCGACGCCTGGAACTGGCAGAAGAACAATCCCGACGGATATGTGGATTAGGCGGCGGGCGGCGGCAGCGGGGAGCCGGATGCGCGGTTTGCGCCGCTGAGCTCATATCGCGGTAAGTGATAAAAAACATATGATTATAAAATGATTATAAAAAAGAACACATGTTCGAAAAATATCTTGCATAATCAGCGCCTCTGTGGTAACATGTAGACAGAACACATGTTTGCCATGGAGGCGTTATTATGTTGATTCAGGAAAGTATGGATCTGAAGGAGAAGCTGGGGATTCTGGCGGATGCGGCTAAGTATGACGTGGCCTGCACTTCCAGCGGATCGGACAGGCCGAACCGGCCGGGAACCCTGGGGAATACGGTAGCGGCCGGTCTGTGCCACAGCTTTGCGGCGGATGGAAGATGCATTTCGCTGCTGAAGATCCTGTTCACCAACCAGTGCGTCTACGACTGCAGATACTGCATTAACCGCCGCTCCAATGATGTACCGAGAGCGGCTTTTACGCCGGAGGAGGTCTGCCGGCTGACCATAGAATTTTACAGAAGGAACTATATCGAAGGGCTGTTCTTAAGCTCCGGAGTTCTCTACAGCCCGGATTACACCATGGATCTGCTGTATCAGACCCTCTGGAAGCTGCGGTATGAGTACAGGTTTAACGGCTACATCCATGTCAAGGCCATACCCGGCGCGGATCCGGTTCTGATCGAACAGGTAGGGTTTCTGGCCGACCGCATGAGCGTGAATCTGGAACTGCCTACGGCGGAAGGCCTCAGGAATCTGGCGCCGTCCAAGACCCGGACCAGGATCCTGACGCCCATGCGGCAGATCCAGCGGGGGATCCGGTCGCAGCAGATACAGCTGCTGCCTCGGGGAGGCGGAGAGACGATCTTCCAGGATTCCATAGCCTATGGGGGACGGTCCGGCCAGAGACAGGTGGTTTATGGAGGTGAGGGACAGATCAGAACCAGAGACTTCCGCAGTCCCGGATCCGGCCGGAACGGCAGCCGGCGCAGATTTGTCCCAGCGGGGCAGAGCACCCAGATGATCGTGGGAGCCACGCCTGAGAATGATTTTCAGATGCTGTCGGTGGCGGAGGCGCTGTACAGGAATTACGATCTGAAGCGGGTGTTTTACTCGGCTTTTGTGCGGGTCAATGACGACAGCCGTCTGCCGGTTCTTCCCGGCGGCCCGCCTCTTCTGCGGGAACACAGGCTGTATCAGGCGGACTGGCTTCTTCGTTTCTACGGGTTTCAGGCGGGGGAGCTTCTGACGGAAGAGAAGCCGAATTTCAACGTGTTCCTGGATCCGAAATGCGATTGGGCCCTGCGGCACATGGAACTGTTTCCGGTGGAGGTGCAGACGGCGGATTACAATACCCTTCTTCGCGTGCCGGGAGTAGGCGTCCGGTCGGCGAGGCGGATTGCGGCGGCCAGAAGGAGCGCCCGTCTGGATTTTCCGGATCTGAAGAAGATGGGGGTAGTGCTTAAGAGGGCCTGCTATTTTATTACCTGCAGCGGCCGGCTGATGTATCCGGTAAAGCTGGACCAGGATTTTATCACCGGGCAGCTGGTCGGGGAGGAGAAACGAAAGACCTGGGATATCGGGGACAGAAACAGCTACCGGCAGCTGTCCATGTTTGACGATGGGTTTCTGGCCGCGGCGCCGACGGAAGAAGATGTGCGTTCGGCGGCGCTGGGGCAGATGTAGGAGGCAGTATGACCATATTTACCTGCAGCGATACCTTCGAGGGGATTCTCTGCGGCGTCTACGACGCCTGGATGAGCAGGCTGGGCCATGATAACGTGTGCCTGGAGATTGAGAATACCGGCAATCTGCGGATGTTTTCGGAATATCGCAGGGCTGAGGAGACGGAGGATAAGTTCCGGAAGGTGACGGATGCGATTCTGAGAAAAGCCGGTCAGCAGGTCTATGAGCAGGTGTACTGCGCCTCCTTAAGCTGCCAGCCGGAGAAAGCGGATATGATCTACCGGTATCTGATCTATGCTCTGCACTTTGGGCGGGGCGTGACGGATATGCTGCAGATTCCTGCAGTATATGAGCTGTTCCGGCTGAAGCGGAGGGTATGCAACGAGACGATGCACCTCATTGAATTTATCCGCTTTTCCCAGGCCGGAAAAGGAATTCTTGCAGGGATCGTGAACCCGGAGAATGATGTGATCGTGATGATGGCTCCTCATTTCGCGGACCGGCTGCGAGGTGAGAACTGGGTGATTTATGATGACAGGAGAAGAAAGGCGGCAGTTCATCAGGCCATGGGACAGTGGCTGATGATTCAGCTGCCGGACGATACCTGGAAGGAGCGTCTGGTGAAATCCTCAGACCAGGAAACCTTCGAGGAGCTGTGGAGAACCTTTTATAAGCATATCGCCATAGAGGAGAGAAGAAATCCCCTGTGCCAGCGTTCTCATCTGCCCCTTAAGTACCGCCCGTATATGACGGAGTTTCAGCAGCAGGCTCCCGGCGCCGCTAGGGAAGACGGACTGCGGAAATGACAGTGCGGTGACGGCACTGCAGCGCGTACAGTCCGAATTTTGTAAGTGAATTTTACAAGTGGATGGGAAATTCACTTGTAGGAATCTGTGGATTGTGATATACTTTTTTAGAGAATTACGACGTTGAAGGGGAGCGATTACCATAGCTAGAGTGAAAGAACGAAAGTCAAAGATACTGATTGCTGACGACTCGGAGATGAATCGTTCGGTTTTGATGGATATGCTGGGGGACGATTACGATGTTTTGGAGGCGGAAGACGGCAAGCAGGCGGTAGCCCTGCTGCAGAAGCATTCGGCGGAGATCGATCTGCTGCTGCTTGATATCGTGATGCCTGAGATGGATGGGTTTGAAGTCCTGTCCGCCATGAATGATAACGGCTGGATTGACGACACGCCGGTTATCATGATTTCGGCGGAGAGCGCTCCGGCCCGCGTCAAGAAAGCCTATGAACTGAGGGCTTCGGATTTCATCAGCCGTCCTTTTGACGCGACGATCGTCCGCCACAGGGTGGTGAACACCATTTTGCTGTATGCCAAACAGAAGAAGCTGGCCGGTATGGTTACCGATCAGATCTATGAGAAGGAGAAACAGAGCGCGCTGATGATCGATATTCTCAGCCACATTGTAGAGTTTCGTAACGGAGAGAGCGGGCAGCATGTACTGCATATCCGTACCCTGACGGAACTTTTCCTGAGATATCTGCTGCAGAGTTCTGATAAATATAATTTCAGCCGCGGCGATATCGCTCTGATCAGTACGGCGGCGGCTCTTCATGATATCGGAAAGATCGGCATTCCGGGAGAGATCCTCAATAAGCCGGGAAGACTTACAGATGAAGAATTTACCATTATGAAGACCCATTCCATGCTGGGGGCCACCATGCTGGAGAAGCTGCCGGTCCATCAGAATGAACCGCTGGTGAAGGCGGCGTATGAGATCTGCCGGTGGCATCATGAGCGGTACGACGGGCGCGGCTATCCGGACGGGCTGGTAGGAGATCAGATCCCTATCTCCGCGCAGATCGTGGCGCTGGCGGATGTTTATGACGCTCTGACCAGCGAGCGCGTCTACAAGAAGGCTTTTTCCCATGAGATAGCGATTCAGATGATTCTGGACGGTCAGTGCGGCCAGTTTAATCCGCTTCTCATGGAGGGACTGCGGAATATCGAGGGCAGGATTAAGGCGGTTATGAACGAATCAGGGGAGAAAGAGCCGCCAGAAGAGAGAACTTTCAGGAATGTTACCGAGGCTATGGTACAGCAGCATGAGGAACTTTCCGCTTCCGAGAGGACGCTGAAGCTTCTGGAGCATGAGCGGATGAAGTACCGTTTCTTCGCGGATATGTCCCAGGAGGCGCAGTTTGAGTATACGGTTTCACCGCCTATGGTCACCATATCTGAGTGGGGAGCCAAGCACCTGGGGCTGGATGAGGTCATTATGGACCCGGTTCATGACAGCAGGGTGGACGCTATGGTGGAGGCCGGCGATCTGGAGAAGATTTCCGAGGCGCTTCACAAGACGACGCCGGAGCAGCCGGTAGTCCAGTATGACTATCGGGCCATGATGAATGGCGAGAAGCGGTGGATGAAGATCATCGCCAGGGCTACCTGGTCCGATGATGAGCCGCCCCAGTACGGAGGCGCCATCGGCAAGGCCCTCGATGTCCATGACGATAAGATGAAGATGGACGAACTGCAGCAGATGGCGTCCCATGATACCCTGACGGGACTTTATAACCACAAGTTTGCCAGACTGCAGATTCAGGAGATGATGGCCAAAAGGCCGGGCAGCCGTTTTGCCATGGGAATCTTTGATCTGGATCACTTTAAGCAGGCCAATGATACCTACGGCCATATGTTCGGCGACGAGGTGCTGAAGCATATGTCCAAGACCCTGAAAAGGACTATGCGTGAAGGAACCATTACGGCCAGAGTCGGCGGCGACGAGTTCCTGCTGTTTTTCGAGTATCATGAGCATGTGGATCTGGCGATCCGAAGGATTTATAATTCCCTGATCGGTTCCTATGAAGATTTTACGATCTCTGTCAGCATGGGAGTTGCCAAGACTGATATGGTGGGTATGGATTATGATACGCTGTTCCACGCGGCGGATCAGGCCCTTTACGCGGCCAAGCGGGCAGGCAGGGGAAGATTCTGCTTCTATGATGAGACGATCAGCGAGATATTATCGGTGATCTCATCCATTGAAAGTGATGAGCAGGCAGAGGGAGAATCTGCCGGGAAAGGAGAATAAAAGAATGACATTGCAGGAGTGCTATGAGGCAATCGGAGGAGATTACGAAGCGACCATGGGGAGGATGATGAACAAGGAGAGCCTGGTGAAGAAAATCGTCCTTATGTTCCTGAGAGATCCCAACCATGAGAAGATGGTGAATTTCCTTGCGGAGGGAGACTGCGCGGCAGCTTCCGCGGCTTCACACACACTGAAGGGAGCCAGCCTGAATCTTGGCTTTGATAAACTGGGTGAGCTGAGCCATCAGGTGACGGAGCTTCTCCGGAAGAATGAACTGGAGAAGGCCAGAGAACTGGCAGTTCCCCTGACGGAAGAATATAACCGTATCGTGGAAGTTATTAAGAAGTATCAGGCTGAGCTGGAGGGATAAGATGAAGCAGGCTCAGATGACAATCCCGCGGCTCTATGAAGATCTGGGAAAGACCATGGCCGGTCTTTATCTTGCGAGGTACACGTATCCCTGGGAGATGCTTCCCCATATCGGGGAGATGATCCTTGAACTGGGACAGACCCTGCCAGAGGAAGAGTATGACCGTATCGGCGATAACGTGTGGATTCACCGATCCGTCCAGATGGCGTCAACGGCCACGATCAAAGGTCCGGCGATCATCGGCAAAGGCACCGAGATCCGTCCCGGCGCGTTTATCCGCGGCAATGTGCTGGTGGGAGAGGGGGCCGTGGTAGGCAATTCCACAGAACTTAAGAATGTGATCCTGTTTGACGGCGTTCAGGTACCCCATTACAATTATGTGGGCGACTCTATCCTTGGATATAAATCCCACATGGGGGCCGCTTCCCTCACGTCAAATGTGAAGTCGGACAAGAAGCTGGTGAAGGTTCACGCCGAGGACGGCGATATGGAGACCGGCCTTAAGAAATTCGGCGCCATGCTGGGCGATTTCGTGGAGGTGGGCTGCGGCTCGGTCTTAAATCCCGGAACCGTCGTCGGCAGCCATTCCAATATCTATCCGCTGTCCAGCGTCCGGGGCGGCGTGAATCCCCATTCCATCTATAAAAGGGAAGGGGTTATCGTGGAGAAGGAAGAGCGGTAGCGGGGCGGTGTTTTCCGCACAGGCAATCTTCCGCGCGGGCGGCCATGCGGGGCAGGTATTTTCCTGCGCGGGTGACCTTTCGTGCAGTCGGCCACTTAGAACAGATAGCAGATATTTTTCTGCGATGCGTTTCTCACAAATCAGATAATCATCGTTTTCGGAGCTGCCGCGGAAATTTGACAGTGAATTTTTGGATATCAAACATTCACTGTGTTAATTCCGCAGCAGCTCCGTTTTTTGTATTTCTTTAATACTAAATCTCTGCCTAAACCTATTCTTCAAAAAACAGCCTTGTCTCATTTAGAAGCAAGACCGTTTACACCGCTGCAGATCAGCTTTGTCGTCAGAGCAATGATTTCTTCCAGCGGAATCTTCTTTCCGTCAGCCATCCACTGCTTGTAGATTTCAATGGTGCTTTGGGAAACGAAGGTCATGATGATGTTCTGGACATACGGATCGATGTTCCGCTCCTTGCCGTCGGCACCCCAGGTTTCCGACATGATCTCGTTTGTAATACGGCGGCTGATATAGTGGTAGCTGCCGCTGCACAGGAGCCTCTCGTGAAGCCGCCCCGCGCCTTCGCTCACCAGAAAGAACTCCCTTGTAATCTTATCCATATCGCGGGGGCGTTCAAGGTCACGGGTGCGCTCGATGAAATTCTTTGCCATTTCGTTCTGCAGTTCCCGCAAAAGATCGTCCAGAGAATTGTAATGAAGATAGAAAGTCTTACGGTTGATCCTCGCCCGCTCCGTCAGCTCCTTTATGGAGATCTGCTCATAATCCATCTCGCAGATCATTTCTTCAAAGGTCTTGCGGATGGCCTCCCTTGTGCGGATCACACGCAAATCTTCTTTTCCTGTGTCGTTCATAACGAACCCTCCTGCCGTTCAAATCGTATTTATCTTTACTATACGCCATTCGTGTGTAAAAATCAACCTGTGTGTAATTATGCCACATTTCCGCAAAGAGTGTGGCGTAAACCTCTTTCGCTTTAAAAATGGTGTGGAGGTCGAATCGCGCAAGCGGTATAATACACACATGAGAATTAGCAGCGGAGGTATCTTTGATGAAAAAATTATTATTATTTCTGCTTTGCGCCTGCCTTTTGCTGACCGTTACAGCTTGCAGCGGAGGCGGGGAGGCAAATTCGCAACCTGCCGGAACAGAGGCTTCTGAAAGCGAAAGCAGTCAATCCAGTGCAATTCAGCAATCCGAAAGTGAAAGCAGCCAGGCCGATACGAACCGGCAATCCGAAAGCGAATCGGCCGAATCCGCTTTGCCCTCAGAGACCGAGCCGGAACAGACATCAGGCGAATCCGCGCAACCAGAGACTGAGCCGGAACAATCGACAGATGAAGAGAAAGCCGCATCGGCCAGCAACATCCTTGTGGCCTACTTCTCCCTTGCCGATGAGCAGTACGAAGTGGGCGTCATTGAAAAAGGAAACACCGAGATCGTGGCGGAAATGATTGCCGAGGCCACCGGCGCGGATACCTTCAAAATTGAATCCACCGAAGAATATCCCACTACCTATGACGGGCTTCTGGACATCTCCCGACAAGAGGAAGATGATCCCCCGGAGATCGCGGGTACGGTGGACAACATGGATGATTACGATACGATTTTCCTCGGCTACCCGATTTGGTGGGGCGACACGCCGATCATTATCAAGGTCTTTTTACAGAGCTATGACTTCTCCGGCAAGACGATCATCCCGTTCTGCACCCACGGAGGCAGCG
>CANQRW010000092.1 GCA_947626365.1 uncultured Lachnospiraceae bacterium | reverse complement strand
ATCTTAAAGGAGATCCACACCAGCAGCTATGTCAATGACACGGTGGTCTGCTTCGTGGACGATGATAAGAACAAGAAGGGGAAGATCCTAAACGGTGTCCTCGTCGAGGGGAACCGGAACGACATCCCCAGGCTTGCGGAAAAGTACCGGGTGGATGAGATCTATATCGCCATGCCATCAGCTTCCGCCCAGTCCAGGAAGGAGATCATCGAGATCTGCCGGAAGACGGGCTGCGCGGTGAAGATACTTCCCGGTATCTACCAGCTGTTGAATGACGAGGTGAGCGTGTCCAAGCTCCGGGAGGTGCAGATCGAGGACCTTCTGGGAAGGGACCCGATCTCCGTGGACCTGGACGAGATATTGGGGTATGTGAGCGGTAAGACCATCCTGGTGACGGGAGGGGGAGGCTCCATCGGGAGCGAGCTGTGCAGGCAGATCGCGGGACATAACCCGAAGAGACTTATCATCTTCGATGTATATGAGAACAACGCCTATGACATCCAGCAGGAGCTGAAGAAGAGCCATCCGGAGCTGGACCTGGTGGTGCTGATCGGCTCCGTAAGGAATACCCACCGGATGGAGAGTGTGTTCTCCGCCTACCGTCCTGACATCGTATACCACGCGGCGGCCCACAAGCATGTGCCGCTGATGGAGGACAGCCCCTGCGAGGCCATCAAGAACAATGTGTTCGGCACATACAAGACAGCCAAGGCGGCGGACAAGTACGGGGCGAAGCGGTTCGTGCTGATCAGTACAGATAAGGCGGTGAACCCGACGAACATCATGGGGGCCAGCAAGCGGCTGTGCGAGATGGTGATCCAGATGATGGACGCGAAGTCGAAGACCGATTTCGTGGCGGTGCGGTTCGGGAACGTCCTTGGGAGCAATGGTTCGGTGATCCCGCTGTTCAAGAAGCAGATCGAAGCAGGGGGGCCGGTGACGGTGACCCACCCGGACATCATCCGGTACTTCATGACCATACCGGAGGCGGTAAGCCTGGTGCTGCAGGCCGGGGCCTACGCCAGGGGCGGGGAGATATTCGTGCTGGATATGGGAAAGCCGGTAAAGATCCTGGACCTGGCGGAGAACCTGATCCGCTTATCCGGCTACGAGCCCTACACGGATATCCCTATCGTATTTACGGGCCTGCGGCCCGGCGAGAAGCTGTACGAGGAGCTCCTGATGGGGGAGGAAGGGCTGCAGGATACGCCCAATCAGCTGATCCATATCGGGAAGCCGATTGAGTTTGACAGGGAGCAGCTGGAAGGGAAGCTGGAAGAGCTGTATGAGGTGGCGAACCATGATGAGAATGAGAAGATCCGGGGGATGGTGAAGGAGCTGGTGCCCACGTACCGGACGGCTTTGATATAGCATATCCAATAAAAAGGGCCGGAAGCAATGCATGAGTTATCGAACGGGAATAGATATACAGATAATAGATAAAGAATGATAGTGAAGATTCTCCCCGTTTGACATGAAGATGTCAGACAGGGGATTTTTTGATTGAAATAAATGAAGAAACAGCAGAACCAGGATGGAAATGCAGCGATGACTGATCTGAGAACAGGAAAACATAAGATCGAATTCAGCCCGCCGGATATCAGCGAGCTGGAGATTGCGGAAGTGGGCGAGGCCCTCCGATCCGGATGGATTACGACCGGTCCCAGGACCAAGGAACTGGAACGAAAGCTGGCTGCCTATGTGGGAGTGCCGGAAGCAGCGCCCAACATGGTCTGCCTGAATTCCGCGACCGCGGCGGAAGAACTGAACCTGCGGATCCTGGGGATCGGGGAAGGCGACGAGGTGCTGGTCCCAGCCTATACATATACCGCGACAGCATCCGCAGCGATCCATGTTGGGGCCACGGTGAAGTTCATCGATTCCCAGCCGGACAGCTGTGAGATGGATTACGACCAGATGGAAGCGGCCATCACGGAGAAGACAAAAGCTATCATCCCAGTCGATCTGGGCGGTATCATGTGCGACTATGACCGGATCTACCGTGCAGTAGAGAATAAGAAGAACCTGTTCCGGCCTGGTGGGAATACGGATTTGGGAAGGCGGATTCAGAAGTCCCTGGGGAGGATCGCAATCGTAGCGGACTGTGCCCATGCCCTGGGCGCGTGGAGGGAACTCTGCGTGAGAGGCACGTCCGAGTCCGTAACAGGCACGCCGACAGTTCCGCTGAAACACCGCGTTATGGCCGGGAATGCGGCAGATTTCACCAGTTATTCTTTCCATGCGGTGAAGAATTTTACGACAGCGGAAGGTGGCGCGGCTGCATGGCGGCACATTGAAGGGATCGATGACAGTGAGATATACCATGAGTACCAGCTGATGAGCCTCCACGGCCAGTCCAAGGACGCCCTGGCGAAGACAAAGCTGGGGGCATGGGAGTATGACATCGTCGCCCCGCTCTATAAATGCAACATGACGGATATCATGGCAGCCATGGGACTGAAGCAGTTGGAGCGGTATCCGGGACTGATGGAAAGACGGAGGGAGATCATCAGGAGATATGATGAGGCCTGCGACAGCCTGGAAGTGAGTCACCTGGTGCATTACGGAAAGGATTTCCGGAGCAGCGGGCACCTGTACCTGGCGAGGATACCGGGGATCCGTGTGGAGCAGAGGAACGCCATTATCATGAAGATGGCGGAGATGGGAGTAGCCTGCAACGTCCACTATAAGCCTTTGCCGATGATGACAGCGTATAAGAACCTGGGATGGGACATCCGGAACTTCCCCAATGCCTATGCGTATTATGAAAACGAGATATCGCTTCCCCTGCATACGAAACTGACGGATGAGGATGTGGAATATGTGACGGACTGCTTTAGAGAAGCTGTAGGAAGTGTACTGGGGACAGGAAAAGGAAGGGGCAGAGCGGATGCTTCGGAGATGGGAAAGACTGCCTGAATTCATGCGATGTGACGAGGTGAGGCCGTATTACGATATCCTGAGGCGGAAGAAGATCAGCCTGTGGCTGAAGAGACTCTTCGATGTGACAGCCGCTGTGATCCTTCTTATCATTCTGGCGGTTCCGATGGCAGTCATAGCGGTGATGATAAAGCTGGATTCGCCGGGGCCGGTGTTCTACCGTCAGGAGCGGGTCACGGCATACGGCAGGAAATTCCGGATACATAAATTCAGGACGATGGTGGACCATGCGGATCAGATCGGCTCTGCGGTAACAGTGGGCGGAGACAGCCGGATCACGAAGGTTGGAGCGAAGCTGCGAGGCTGCAGGTTGGACGAGCTTCCGCAGCTGATCGACGTGCTGCAGGGAAACATGAGCTTCGTGGGGACACGGCCGGAGGTGCCGAAATATGTGAGAAAGTACACGAGGGAGATGCGTGCCACACTGCTGCTGCCGGCGGGGATCACCAGCGAGGCGAGTATCCGGTATAAGGATGAGGCGGAACTGCTGGAGAATGCGGAAGATGTGGATAAAGTGTATGTGGAGCAGGTGCTGCCGGAGAAGATGAAATATAATCTGGAAGCGGTACGGAGATTTGGGCTATGGAAAGAAATAATGATTATGTTTCTGACAGTGGGAGCTATTTTAAAGAGATAAAACATTCAGAGCAATTTTCTAGGGGATAAACATGAAAAAAATAGCTGTTATTACACAGGCAACAAAACTCAATGATGAAAAAGGATATACACGTTTAACCTATATTGCGGAATTATTGGCTAAGGAAGGGTTTGATGTAGAGCTAATAACATCGACGTTTCAGCATTGGGAAAAAAAGCAAAGGAATAATGAAGTTACGAATTATGCAGATAAGAGTTATAGAGTTAAATTCATTTATGAACCTGGTTATAAGAAAAACATTGATCTGCGGAGATTCTGGAGCCATTATGTTCTGGCATGGAATCTTAGAAAATATTTAAAGAGTCATGGAGAATATGATCTGATTTATTTTGAAATTCCACCTAATAATGTAGCAAGAGAAATTGTTCGTTATGCGGTAAACAAAAAAATTCCTACAATTGCCGATGTAAATGATCTATGGCCGGAAGCAATGAGGATGGTTATGGATATTCCAGTGATTAGTAATATTTTGTTTTATCCTATATATAAAGATGCGGAATGGGTATATAGTCATATTAATGCAGTGGTGGGAACTTCAGAGGAGTATGCAGCACGTCCCGGTCAATATAATCATAGAAGTATAGAAAAAAAGGTAGTTTATGTAGGCAATGATATAGATGAATTTGATGCAGGTGTTAGGGAATATTCGAATCAGATCATAAAGAAAGAAAATGAATTCTGGGTTATGTATGCAGGTACGATAGGAACCAGCTATGATGTTAAAACTCTAATTCTTGCCGCGACCTTATTGAAAAAAAAAGGATATAAAAATATTCATGTCAAAATATTAGGAGATGGTCCATTACGGGAAGGTCTGGAGATTTTGTCTCGAGAAAGAGATTGTAATGTTGAATTTTTAGGATATATTCCTTACAAAAAAATGGCCGCATATCTGAGTAAAGCGGATATATTAGTTAATTCATTTGTGAAAAAAGCTCCACAAAGTATTGTGACAAAAATTGGAGATTATTTGGCAGCAGGAAAACCAATGATTAACACTTGTTCAAGCCCTGAATTTCGTAGAAAAGTTGAAAATGATGGATTTGGTATAAATATTGAAGCAGAAAATGAAAAACTTCTTGCAGAAAATATTTTGTATTTATATGGAAATTCTGAATGGAGAAAAAGAGCCGGAAGCAAAGCAAGGATAATAGCAGAGGAAGAGTTTGATAGAAAAAAAGCGTATAGGAAAATTCTTGAATTGGTTAATAGTTTATTGCGGAACGCATCTACGGATATAGCAGTATTAAATTGTGATAATAATGGCCGGAGATAATTGGGAATATAGAAGCGAAGATTTTTGAAATATTTTCTGAAAGAAGATTTTAAGCTAAAGGAAAAGGTATGACATATAGTAAGGAAGAGTTGAAAGAATTGCAGAAAGTCAATTTGGAAATGGCAAAGCATTTTGTTTCATTTTGCAAACAGAATAAGCTACTTTGTTACTTCACAGGTGGTGGGTGTATTGGAACTGTAAGAAATCAGGGTTTTATCCCGTGGGATGATGATCTTGATTTTTTTATGCCACGAGATGACTACAACAAACTTTTTGAACTATGGAAGAATACAGCGTTAAATGATCGATATGCCATCAGCAAAGTAAATAAATTATGTTTTGATGGGAATCAATTCATTACGATACGAGATACGTCTACTACGATGATTAAGCCATATCAAAAAGATCTTGATATTGTGCAAGGGGTTAACCTGGATATATTTCCGCTAGATGGCTGCCCTGATAATAAGTTCTTATTTATGATTCAGACGTTATTTGCTAAAATCAATGCCTTGTATTGGACAGGGCATATTCCGGTTAATCATGGAAAAATTGTTAAGTGGGCAGGAACTTTATTATTGGCGATCATACCATCGTTTAAGATGCGGTATAACATAGGTGCTTTTGCGGAAAAACAGATGTCGAAATATCCGTTTTCAAAATGCAAGTATGTTCGCGACCTTTGTGCAGGGCCAGCTTATATGTATAAAAAGTATCCCAGGAGAGCATTTAATGAAGCAATATGGCTTCCGTTTGAAGATACGGAAATGCCGGTTCCGAAAGGGTATGATGAATTCTTGAAAGTCGCCTTTGGAGACTATATGCAATTGCCGCCGGAAGAAAAACGGGTTTCTCATCATGACTGTATATTCCTAGACACACATAATAGTTATAAAGAATATAAGGGAATATATTATTGTAAATAGATAAATGGTAATATACATTTTATAAATCAAAGGAAACAATAATTATGAATATAGCTATTATATTCGCTGGAGGAGTAGGCAAGCGAATGACGAATGCATCGCTGCCTAAACAATTTTTGAAGTTACATGAAAAGGAGATTATTATATATACGTTGGAGCGGTTTGAATACTGTAATGAGATAGATGCGATTGTTGTGTCCTGCGTGAAAGAATGGATTCCGTATCTTCAAAAACTGATTAAACGTTATGAACTCAATAAAATAAGAAGTGTGGTTCCTGGCGGCAAATCTGGCCAGGAATCTATTTATATAGGTTTAAAAGAGGCTAAAAGATTTTCATCCGGTGAAAAGGATATTGTTCTGATTCATGACGGTGTTCGCCCATTTATAAATGATGAAACTATTAAGAAAAATATCGAATGTGTTAAAGAAAATGGATCAGCTATTACTGTGACCCCAGCAATCGAAACCATTATACGTTTAGAGAACCAAAAAGTCAAAGAAACGATTAACCGTGCACAGTGTGCAATGGCAAGGGCCCCGCAAAGTTTTTATCTGAAGGATATTCTTAGGATGCATGAAAGGGCTATTTCCGAGCATAGGGAAGAGTTTATTGATTCGGCAACTATGATGAGTTATTATGGCATGCAGCTTTTTGTAGTGGAAGGACCATTTGAAAATATAAAAGTAACAACACCAACAGATTATCTTGTATGCAGAGCCTATCATGATGCAGAAGAGAATGCTCAGATGTTTGGCAATTAAGGAGACAATAGAATGTGGCCATATGGAGATAACTATATTGAGGATATGAAATATATTAGTTCCGCGTCATATATCCCTTGGGAGTTATTGAAAGGAAAGACAATTCTAGTTACTGGCGCTACCGGGTTGATAGGATTCAATTTAATAAATGGTCTTTTATATGCAGACAGAGAGAAAAAACTTAATCTGACAGTACTGGCTTTAGTCAGAAATTTGGAGCGTGCAAAAGATCGATTCCAGGGATTAAGTGAGGATGGTCATCTTCGATTTATAGTCGGTGATGTAAGGAAGATACCGGAAATCGAACAACCGATTGATTACATTGTGCATGGCGCTAGTCAAACGGCAAGTAAAGCATTTATACAAGAACCTGTGGAGACGATCCTTACAGCTGTTTATGGAACAGAAAATATGCTAAAACTGGCGAAAAATAAGAAGCCAAAAGGTTTTGTTTATCTTTCCAGCATGGAGGTATATGGTTACCCCGAAAAAGGACATAAGGTTACTGAGGACGAAATTGGCGCATTATCGCCATTAGATGTTAGGAATAGTTATCCCCTTAGTAAGCAATTATGTGAGAGTTTGTGCTGTGCCTATGCCAGAGAATATAATGTTCCGACGAGAATCCTACGATTGACACAAACTTTTGGCCCGGGTGTTAACTATAATGATAATCGGATATTTGCAGAATTGGCAAGATGTGTGTTAGAAAAACGGGATATTGTGTTAAAAACCAAAGGTGAGACAGAGAGAAGTTATCTTTATATTGCTGATGCGGTAACTGCGATACTCGCTGTGCTTCTGAGAGGGAAGGATGGATGGGCATATAATGCGGCAAATGAAGACACTTATTGTTCCATCGCTGAGATGGCATATAAGGTAGCAGAGATGGGTGGAGTAAACGTGAATTTTGAAATTCAAGATATCAAAACAGAAGGATTTCCTAAGACATTATACATGGATATGGATACAACGATTTTAAGAAATCTTGGTTGGACTTGGGGGGGTAATATATTAGATATTTATATAAAGATGGTGCAATGGATTGTTGATAGCAATGGGAAATAATAGTGATGGACTAATGGAATCTACTGCTGTTAGTAAAAGTATATGAGGCAAATACGTAGTGAAAGATGGAGAATTAGAGAATATATCGTATAAAGGATGAAAACTAGAAAAATGAGGGGTATATATTGCCTTTATGTATAGAATATAATATTTGAAACACTTTTTAATAGGGAGTTAGAATGATGAAACGAATACTATTGGTGCATTATGATTTAGGTATCATAGGAGGATGCCCAACGGTGGCGGTAAACCTTGCAAATGAATTATCTAATCTAAATAAGTATGAAATTCACCTGCTATCTTTAGATACTACAACAGAGAAAATTCCATATAATATAAATGGGAGAGTACATTTTATTGAATGGCAAACACTTAATAAAAGAGTTTTATATACCTATTTCATGAAACGAAGAAAACTGAAATTATTGGTTGAAAGAAAAAAAATAGATATTGTTATTTTTGTCGGAATGGCATCATTGTTCTCAATGGCCATATATCCTAATGAGAAAATAAAAATAATTAATTGTGATCATTCAGGATTAATAAATCATAAAGAGGATAAGAAAGAGGTAATAACAAAATGGATAGAAGCACGAAGATGTGATAAGTTCGTTGTGTTGAATGAATCAATACGAAAAGAATACATTGACTATTTAAAGGCGGATTCCAATAAGATTTTGATAATCCCGAATTGGATAGATAATATTTCTACCGACGTCTCATATTGTTCAGAATCTAGAAAGATAGTTACGATTGGTAGATTATCCGAAGAAAAGGGATATGACTTATTAGTACAGGTTGCTTCTATTATTTACGAGAAACATCCGGATTGGCGTTGGGATGTTTATGGAGATGGTCCATATCGCCTGACAATGGAAAAGCTTATTAAAGAAAAACATTTAGAGCAGTTTGTTATACTTAAAGGCGCGGTGAAAAATGCTGCGGATAAATTGCCAGGTTATGCCATGTTTGTATTGACTTCCTATAGGGAGTCATTTTCTATGGCGCTATTAGAGGCCAAAGCAAGGAAACTTCCAACGATTAGTTTTGATATAAATTCAGGTCCAGGTTTTTTGATAAGAAATGGTATAGACGGATATTTGATTCCCCCTTATGAAGTTGATGAGATGGCTCAAAAGATAGAGAATTTAATCAATAATGTGGAGCTGCGTATAAGTATGTCCCGTAATGCAACTGGAAATCTGGAGAAATATCGGAAAGATACGGTTCTTAGTCAATGGCAGTGGCTAATCAATAATGTATTAAACTCAAACTTCCCATATTAAAAATGGGGCTCGCACCTTGAAAAACCAATAACTTTAGCCCATAAAATAGCGTCAGG
>CANQRW010000091.1 GCA_947626365.1 uncultured Lachnospiraceae bacterium | reverse complement strand
CGCCGGAACGGGATTTCTTCATTCTCAGCAAGGGACAGTCGAGCCTTGCGCTTTCGGCAATCCTTGAGGAAAGAGGCTTGTTCAGCGCGGACGAAGTGGACACTTTCTGCAGGTTCGGGAGCAGGTTCAGCATGCAGCTTGACAGAACAAAATTCCCGGAGGGCGGGATAGAAAACTCCGCCGGATCCCTGGGGCACGGGTTCCCGATGGCCGTCGGACTGGCGGCTGCATGCAGGATAAAGGGCGCCGGGAACCGTGTATACGTCCTTGCCGGGGACGGTGAGATGAACGAAGGGACCATGTGGGAGGCATGCGCGTTTGCGGGGGCCCATAAGCTTGACAACATCACCCTTGTCATTGATGACAATGACTCCATAGGCCGCATGCTTGACCTTTCGCCCATGAGGGAAAAACTTGAGGCGTTCGGTTTCACTGTTTTTGAGACAGACGGCCATGATGTTGAAGTCCTGACGGACGTGCTGGATGGCTGCAGGGATGTGACCGGCAGACCCCAGGCTGTCATCGCCCATACGGTGAGGGGGTACGGATCGGGGATCCTTATGGGTGACAACTCATGGTTCCACCGGTCTCCGGGCCAGGAAGAACTTGAACTGCTGAAAAAGGAGGTTGAGGCCTTTTGAGAAGGGCGATGGTCAGAGACGTGAGCAGCATGATAAGGAATGAGGAGGACACGTCGCTGTTCCTGGTGGATATCGGCGTGTGGGCATTCCGCGATATATTAAAAGACTATCCCGCCAGGGCCATGAACATAGGCATCTTTGAGGACGGTATGGTGAGCCTTGCGGCGGGAATGGCACTCGGCGGGATCATACCGACCGTTTATGGCATATCCCCGTTCATTGTAAACAGGGCCATGGAGCAGCTGAAACTCGATTTCGCTTACCAGGGGCTGCAGGGTAACTTTATCACCACAGGTGCCGCCTACGATTTTTCGACACTGGGGTATTCGCATTACTGTCCGGAGGACCTGGGGGTCATATCCATGATACCGGGTTTTGAATTTGTCGCCCCCGGAACTGCCGCAGAGTTTTCAAGGCTGTTCGGGCAGACGAGGAGGGACGGGCATCCGACGTATTACCGTCTGAGCGACCATGTCAATAAGGCAGAGGCCGAAGTGGAGTTTGGGAAAGCTACCGTCATCCAGACTGGAAGCCGGGCAACGGTGGTTGCAGTATCGACAATGCTGGATACCGTTCTGGAGGCATATGCCGGTGAAGATGTGAGCATTCTGTATTATACAACTCTGCTTCCGTTTGACCGGGAAACCCTCAGGGAGCATTACAATGGCGGCAGGATATTGCTGTACGAACCGCATTATGAAGGAACCCTGCTGTATGAGGTATATAAGACGTTTCCGGACAGACCCCTGCAGGTGTCCTGTACAGGGGTCAGGCGGGAGATCCTCAGGAATTACGGGAGCAAGGAGCAGAATGACGCCTATAACGGACTGTTTCCGGAAAAGGCGTAACGCAAATAATACGCAATACATAAGGAGAAGCGGTACAGCAGAGATAAACATGAATATCATACTTCTTTCCGGGGGCTCAGGCCGGCGCCTGTGGCCCCTTTCCAATGACATAAGGTCGAAACAGTTCATAAAGATATTCAAACGGGACGACGGCGTCTACGAGTCGATGGTGCAGAGGGTGTACCGCCAGATTCGGAAAGCGGATCCGGACGCCCGGGTTACCATCGCGACAGGGAAGGCGCAGGTGTCGTCCTTACATAATCAGTTAGGGACGGATGTGGGGATCAGCGTCGAGCCGTGCCGGAGGGATACATTCCCGGCCATCGCGTTGGCGGCGGCCTATCTGCGTGATGTCGCCGGAGCCGGTATGGAAGAGCCGGTAGTCGTGTGCCCGGTTGATCCCCTGGTGGACGACGACTATTTTGAGGCTCTGAAGGAACTGGGGAAATTGGCCTGGAAAAAAGAATCCGGCCTTGTCCTGATGGGGATCGAGCCTACATACCCCAGTGAGAAATACGGTTATATCCTGCCGGAGTCCGCAAAACGCATAAGCCGGGTAAGAACATTTAAGGAGAAGCCGGACGCAAAGACCGCAAAGCGATACATTTCCGAAGGAGCACTGTGGAACGGGGGCGTGTTCGCCTGCCGGCTCGGCTATGTGCTGGAGAAGGCACGCGAATTGGAAGGGTTTACGGACTACTGGGACTTTTATGCCAGGTATAGTGCGCTTGAGAAGATATCTTTCGACTATGCGGTCGTGGAGAAGGAGCCGGACATCCGGGTGATGCGCTTTGCCGGCCGGTGGAAGGACCTGGGGACCTGGAACACGCTGACGGAGGCGATGGACGAGCAGACGGTCGGCAATGCCGTGACGGACGGGACATGCAGCAATACGCACATCATAAACGAACTGGACATCCCGGTCCTTGCGGCGGGGCTGCACGACGTGGTCATTAGCGCGTCGGCGGAGGGAATCCTGGTATCGGACAAGGAACGGAGCTCCTACATCAAGCCGTATGTGGACCGGCTGGATCAGCCGGTCATGTTCGCGGACAAGTCCTGGGGGACGTACCGGGTGCTGGAGGTCTCGGACGGCAGCCTGACGATCAAGGTCACGCTTGGCGTGGGGCAGCACATGAACTACCACAGCCATCAGCACAGGGACGAAGTGTGGGTCGTTACATCCGGCCGTGGGAAAACCATCGTGGACGGGATGGAGCAGGACATCCGCGCGGGGGATGTGGTCACCATGCAGGCCGGGTGCCGGCATACGGTCATGGCGGTGACGGAGCTGCAGATGATCGAGGTGCAGCTGGGGAAGGACATCAGTGTCCATGACAAACAGAAATATGAACTGGAGGAGCAGGGTTGGGGATGAACGAACCGTTTCTGCTGAAGCCGGCATATAAGGACTACCTGTGGGGCGGCCGCAGGCTGAAGGATGATTTCGGAAAGGAAACGGACCTGTCACCGCTGGCGGAATCCTGGGAGTGTTCGACGCATCCGGATGGGGAAAGCGCCGCTGCGGGGGGAAAGCATGACGGTGAGCCGCTTTCGCGGATCATGAAAGAGAACCCGGGATATATGGGCCGGCATCCCCTATCACACGGACTGCCGGCTGGACAGCTGCCAGTACTGGTGAAGCTGATCGACGCGGCGGAGAGGCTGTCCATCCAAGTACACCCGTCAGACGAGTATGCGCGTGAACATGAAGGTGGCAGGCTCGGAAAGACCGAGATGTGGTATGTACTCGATGCGCGGAAGGATACGAAGCTGGCCTACGGCTTCCTGCATGACATGGAACGAGGCGCCCTGGAGAAGGCGGCTGTGGACGGGACGGTGCTGAATCACCTGCAGTATGTGAGGATAAAAAAGAACGATGTGTTTTTCATCGGGGCAGGGACTGTCCACGCGTTAGGGGCAGGTGCCCTGGTGGCGGAGATCCAGGAGAATTCCAACCTGACCTACCGTTTGTATGATTACGACAGGACGGACAGGGACGGAAGGCAGAGGCCGCTCCATATCCGGAAGGCGTTGGAGACAGCAGACTTAAGGGCGGCGGTGCAGCCCAGGCAGCCGATGCGCATCCTGCGGTATGAAGCGGGCTTTGCGGCAGAGCTGTTATGCCGGTGCCGGTACTTTCAGACGGAGAGGATCCTGTTGAACACGGAGCGTGTCCGTGGGATGGCAGGTCTGCAGGCCGGGGACAGCACGTTCAATGTTCTGCTCTGCGTGGATGGATGCGGAGTGCTGTACTGGGACGGGGGGATGGTCCCGTTCTTCAGGGGCGACAGCATTTTCGTGCCTGCTTCCTCCGTCTTATGCCGCCTGCACGGGAAGGCGCAGCTGCTGCGGGTGAGCTGCTGAGAGATTCATAAGGCGGTGCCGGGAAAGTCCGTGGGAAGTCTGTGGCAGGTAAATGAAATTTCGAGGATTCTGAAAACGGCAGATAAAATTTGCCGGTCCCCTTAAGATATCTTGCCACAGTTAAAGGGGCAGTGATCTTGAAAATCGTAGGTAAAACCTGTTGAATAAACAGACCGGTATGGCCGGTTGGAAGATGAGAGAACCAGAAAAGATGAAAGAAATGGACTTGGACTGTTTGGACAGATATAAGCAATGGGTGGAGAATGCGGCTGACCCGGAAATGACGGCAGAACTTACAGCCATGACGGCTGACACGATCCGCGAAGCATTCAGCCGGGACCTGAAGTTCGGGACCGGCGGCCTGAGGGGGATACTCGGCGCAGGGACAGACCGGATGAACATTTATACGGTGGCCAGGGCATCCCAGGGGCTGGCAGATTATATCAACGGACACCGGACCGCGGGGCCGTGCGTGCCATCGGTCGCCGTGAGTTACGACAGCAGGATGAAATCGGATGTTTTTGCGGGGACTGCGGCGGCCGTTTTTGCGGCTAATGGGATAAATGTGTACGTTTATTCCTGCCTCATGCCCATCCCGTGCCTGTCATTTGCTGTCCGGAAGCTGGGCTGTGCAGCCGGCGTCGTGGTCACCGCGTCGCACAATCCGGCGGAATATAACGGTTATAAGGTCTATGGACCGGATGGGTGCCAGATCACAACGGATGCGGCCGGAGAGATTCAGAGGGCAATCGGGGCAGTCGATATATTTGAAGATGTCCGGTGGGGGGACTTTGCCGGTTCCCTGGCAGACGGAAGTATCAGATACATACCGGATGACGTGTACACGGATTATATCGAGGCGGTAAAGGGGACTTCTGTGCTGTACGGCGACGATGCCGATGAGGGGCTGAAAGTCGTATATACGCCGTTGAACGGAACTGGTCTGGGGCCGGTGTTGCGGACACTGCGGGAATCTGGATATGACAATATCACAGTGGTGAAGGAGCAGGAGGAACCGGACGGGAGATTTCCGACCTGCCCGCGTCCGAACCCGGAGGAACCGGAGGCGATGGAGATAGGGATCAGGTACTGCCGTGAGTTGGGAGCGGACCTGCTTCTGGCGACAGACCCGGACTGCGACCGCCTGGGAATAGCGGTAAAGGATGAAAGCGGGGAGTACAGACTGCTTTCGGCGAATGAGACAGGGCTGCTGCTTCTGGACTTTATCTGTTCGCAGAGAAAGAAGCATGGGACACTGGGAAATGCGCCGGTATTCATAAAGACGATCGTGACCACGGACCTGGCGGAGCGTATCGCAGAACATTACGGCCTGCGTACGGTCAATACCCTGATAGGATTCAAGTATATCGGAGAACAAATCGGACAGTTGGAGAATAAGGGAGATTTTATATTTGGGTTTGAAGAGTCCTATGGATACCTGTCCGGGACTTATGTGAGGGATAAGGACGGGGTAAATGCGGCGCTGCTGATCTGCGATATGGCAACGTTTTATAAGGCTAGAGGAATCAGCTTATTGGACAGATTGGAGGGAATTTATAGGCAGTTCGGATATTGCCGGACATTTCAACGGTCTTATCCATTCGCAGGAGTGGATGGGATAGAGAAAATGGCAGGGATTGTAGATTATTTTAGGAATGAAGCCAGCCAAGTGGGTGGTGTCAGGATAGAGAAAAAGTTGGACTATCTGCAGGGGATAGACGGTTTACCGAGGTCAAATGTTCTTAAACTTGAGATGGAGGATGGAAATAGGATAGTGATCAGGCCGTCAGGAACAGAACCGAAACTAAAGGTGTATTTTACATTATTTGAGGACAGACAGGATAGTTTGAAATTGCAAGAGGAATGTTGGACAAAAGAGATAAAAGACGTCGTATATGGTTTCCAGAGGAATATTGTTTAGGTAATAGCAAGTCAGAGGAAAATGAGAAGTGTCTAGCTTCAAAAGAGTGAGAGAGGTTGATACAATGAATAAGATCATGCTTGTTTTCGGTACTCGCTCGGAGGCTATTAAAATTGTCCTTTAATGAAGGAGGTAAAAGGAAAAACCTGATGTGGTTTTGGTTCATGGTGATACATCGACCACCTTTGTAACAACCCTTGCCTGTTTTTGTCTCCAGATTCTGGTTGGACACGTGGAAGCCGGACTCCGCACTTACAACATCTATTCCCCCTATCTGGAGGGATTCAACCGCCAGGCGGTCAGTATTATTTCTGCGTACAATTTCGCCCCGACAGAACTGTCCCGGCAGAATCTGATCAAAGAGGGAAAGAATCCCTCTTCTATTTATGTGACGTGGAATACGGCCATTGACGCTCTGAAAACCACAGTTCGGGCTGATTATCGCCATGAGCAGCTGGATGTGCTGGATTTCCATAATTCCCTTGCACATTCCTATATGATCCTGACAGATTCCGGTGGAATACAGGAGGAAGCGCCGTCGCTGGGTAAACCTGTGCTTGTGATGCGGGATACGACGGAGCGTCCGGAAGGAATTGCGGCAGGGACGCTGAAATTGGTGGGGACGAATGAGGAAACCATTTATAAGGCGTTCAAACAATTGCTGGAAGACTCGGCGGAGTATGCCAGGATGAGCGAGGCCAGCAATCCGTATGGAGATGGACTGGCCAGCAAGAGAATTGCGGATATTTTGGAAAAGGATATTTGACCATAAGAGATAATCTGATAATCAATGGTTCTGTAAGGAGTTCTTTGTTTTGAGTCTGCAAACTTCGTCTTGCTATTTTCTTTCGATTTTCGTATAATATTTTCATAAAGCTTCCCGGGATTCGTACTTGGAGAGAACGAGAGAGGAGGCTTTATATGAATTATGTTAGCATGCAAGGCGACCTGCCAGAAGCAGTTCCTTTGCGCGGTGCAGATGTGCATAACATAGATGCCCATAATCCAGAAGAAGAGACAGGCGGCCTGATTTCGTCTCGTGAGCAGAGACTTCGCGAGGCACGCCGGATGAACCTGTTAAGCGATGCTTTCATGTCGGTGGCATTGAATGATATACCGGCCTGTCAGCATGTTCTTAGGATTCTGATGAACCGACCAAAGCTGGTGGTAAAAGAAGTCCGAACCCAGTATCGGGTGTCTAAGATTGCTTCTCACGACGCGGTTCTTGACGTCCTGGCGGAAGATGAGGATGGCGTGCTGTATAGCGTGGAGATTCAGCGTCCCAAGACTCTTGATCATGCCAGGAGGACCCGGTTTTACGGAGCTATGATCGACAGCGAGTTTCTGGTGAAAGGTGCAGGTTATGAAAGAATGCCCGAGACGTACATAATCTATGTCAGCGAGAAAGATATCTGGCATATGGGGGCAGCTGTATATCATGTGAAGAAGCTGCTGTCTGTGGATGAGCCTGGCCGGGAACAAGAGTGGTCCGAGTGGAGCGGCATCCCCTATGATGACGGAATCCATGTGATATATGTGAACGCGGCGGTGGATGATGGTTCCGAGACTGCGAAACTGATGAGATACTTTAGGACGGCAGACCCTGGGGATATGAGCCAGGGAGAACTGTCAAGGCGGATACATTTTTTGAAGGAAGAAGAAGGAGGGGAAGAGATTATGTGTGAGATTTCGGAGAAATGGTGGAGAGAAGGATGCCGTGAAGGCGAGGAGTCAAAAGCCTATCAGATATCGCTTAATCTGTTTCGTATGGGAATGCCGGTGGAGAAGATCGCCGAGGCGGTACAGATGAATGTCGCTGTGGTACGGCAGTGGCTCGGCGCAGTGGCTGCGCAGCAGTAATAAGGAGTGATTTATAGAGAAGGGCGTATAGTTCAGCAGGATTTTGCCGGGCATATGCCCTTTTTTGATTAAATCAGTATGCAAAAATGCGCCAGTGACACGTTATTTGTACTTAAGTGACTTTGCACAAGCCTTATCCTAAACTATTTGTCTTGCTATTTTCTTTCGGTTTTCGTATAATATTTTCATAAAGCTTCCCGGGATTCGTACTTGGAGAGAACGAGAGAGGAGGCTTTATATGAATGATGTTAGTATGCAGGGCGACCTGCCTGAAGCAGTTCCTTTGCGCGGTGCAGATGTGCATAACATAGATGCCCATGATCCGGAAGGAGAGGCAGGCGGCCTGATTTCGTCCCGTGAGCAGAGGCTTCGCGAGGCACGCCGTATGAACCTGTTAAGCGATGCTTTCATGTCGGTGGCATTGAATGATATCCCGGCCTGTCAGCATGTTCTTAGGATTCTGATGAACCGACCAAAGCTGGTGGTAAAAGAAGTCCGAACCCAGTATCGGGTGTCTAAGATTGCTTCTCACGACGCGGTTCTTGACGTCCTGGCGGAAGATGAGGATGGCGTGCTGTATAGCGTGGAGATTCAGCGTCCCAAGACTCTTGATCATGCCAGGAGGACCCGGTTTTACGGAGCTATGATCGACAGCGAGTTTCTGGTGAAAGGTGCAGGTTATGAAAGAATGCCCGAGACGTACATAATCTATGTCAGCGAGAAAGATATCTGGCATATGGGGGCAGCTGTATATCATGTGAAGAAGCTGCTGTCTGTGGATGAGCCTGGCCGGGAACAAGAGTGGTCCGAGTGGAGCGGCATCCCCTATGATGACGGAATCCATGTGATATATGTGAACGCGGCGGTGGATGATGGTTCCGAGACTGCGAAACTGATGAGATACTTTAGGACGGCAGACCCTGGGGATATGAGCCAGGGAGAACTGTCAAGGCGGATACATTTTTTGAAGGAAGAAGAAGGAGGGGAAGAGATTATGTGTGAGATTTCAGAGAAATGGTGGAGAGAAGGACGTCGTGAGGGATGGCAGGAAGGGCATCAGGAAGGCGAGGAGTCAAAAGCTCATCAGATATCAATTAATCTGTTTCGTATGGGAATGCCGGTGGAGAAGATTGCCGAGGCAGTGCAGATGAATGTCGCTGTGGTACGGCAGTGGCTCAGCGCGGCGGCTGCGCAGCAGTAATAAGGAGTGATTTTTAGAGAAGGGCGTATGATTCAGCAGGATTTTGCCGGGCATATGCCCTTTTTTGATTACATCAGTATGCAAAAAACGTGCCAGTGACGCTTTATTTGTATTTAAATGACTTTGCACAGGCCCTATCCTAAACCAGCTTTGAAGAATAAAAATTTTACGCAATAAAATAGCAAGATCTGCTGCAGGATCCCTTCTGTTCGTGTAAAATGAAAGAAAGAAATTTTACGCACAGGAGGGATCCCTATGAAAAAGAAAATGAAGAAACGCTGCGACTGGAACCGAAAATCACATAAACGCGAAAAGAAG
>CANQRW010000090.1 GCA_947626365.1 uncultured Lachnospiraceae bacterium | reverse complement strand
GAGGCTGCGGGAGATACTGTTACTGGAACAGACGAACCGACGGAAGCACAGCCGACCGAGGCTGCGGGAGATACTGTTACTGAGGCAGATCCGGCTGAAGAAAAGGAAGAGAATCCGAGTGCTGGCTATTTCGAGTTTGCAAGACCGATTTTGAATACAGTTCCTACAGAGCAGGCAGCAGCGCCCGCGCAGGAAGAAGAGGAAGAGCAGGCAGCAGCGCCCGAGCAGAAGGAAGAGGAAGAGCAGGCAGCAGAGCCCGAGCAGAAGGAAGAGCAGATAGTAGAGCCCGAGCAGAAGGAAGAGCAGATAGTAGAGTCTGAACAGAAGGAAGAGCAGGCAGAAGAGTCTGAGCAGAAAGAAGAGCAGGCGACAGAGCCTGAACGAAATGGGATTACAAATAGTACTGGGTCGGGCAGCGGCAAGGGAGCTGTTATTGACAGTAACGAGAAAATAGAAATTGATGCAATTAAATTCCAATATCCGTGCGATTTTATCTGCCCGATCTGTCATCCGGAGGATTTTGCTGCTGTATATGGCACAGAATTTGATGATGAAGTGGCCATTAAATTCCCTGACTTTTTAGAAGAAGAGGGGAAAACAGAGATAATTCCCGGAATCAAGATTAACTTATTAAAAGATATAACGATAGAGACAATACTGGAAACAGAGGAAGAGACAGAAAACGCTGCGGATGGAGAAACATTTGATATTGATAAATGCAGTCTGGGAGTATTTACGGTATCCTCTGCAACCGAAAGCGAGCCTGCGGCTTGGAATCAGGAAGATAATACGCTTCTGCCGGTGGCTGAAGATGGATCTTATCATGTGATTTATGCCGTGTATTACAATGAAGGTGAGAATGAGAAGAAGGTTATCGCTGTAAAGGAAGCGGAATTTGCCTTGGCGGATGTGAAGATTACATTGGACGGTTCCAGCCTGGGTGATGTGATCTATGCTGAGCAGGAGTATCCGATTGCCGATTTTATTACTCCGGATCCTTACCGCGTAACATTTGCAGGAGATTCTTATGATGTGAAGTTGCGTGTTGTATCTGCCACATATGGAGAGGAGAAAGAGGAGGCAGAGGGACTTGTCAGTGAAGATGGCAAGGTTCTAACGCCGGAAGAAAAACATATTCAGAACAATCCTTATTGTATTACGGTGCGTCCCTATATTGAGGCAGAGGGGCAGATTATTGATTTGAAGGAGGACCTTGTATATAATGAATTGAATGTCGTGCATGCAGGCGATATTCAGCCTCTGCTGGATCATGACGACGCGTTTATCTCTGCAGTTGGAATGGATACCCTCAGCGAAAATGCCACCAACGGAATTACGGATGGTACGATACCATTTGATGATAATAACGATGAGGGTAATGATCAAGACGAAAAAAATAAAATTGTTCGTACTTTTGATATTGTGACCTTTAAAACTGCGTTTAAGACGCAGATGCAGGATGATCACTTTAATACCGGTTACAATAAAGGACGTGTATACTTTGAATATCTGATTCCTGGTGTGAAAGAGGGAGACATTCGGTTCGAGACAGAGAGTATGGGATGGCTGACATCCACAGTGGCGGATACGCAGTATACAACAGAATTTCTTGATGAAGGCGCTGTCATGAGAGGAAGTTTTCTGATCATTAATAATGACGGCAACGCGATTGGCGCCTCTGAAGAATCCCGTTCCCTGGTAATCCGGGTTATGGGTTTGTCGCATGAAGAAAAGATCAATGCAAAATTCACTTACTGGCTGGATTACAATGATGTAGGCGCAGTATATGATAAAAACGACAAAAGAAAACTTGCAAAGGAAAGTCCGCTTGTCGTTGAGAACGGTCATGATTGTGAAAAACACCATATACAAGAGTATAAAACCGTTGAATCAGAGGAAGTGGAAGTATCCGCCATACCGGCCTTTGATATTGCGGTAGTAAAGGGAAGCGTAAGCAACTGTCAGAAGGTAGGCACGCTGACGTTTGATTCCGGTTACCCCTTTACAGGAAACAGATATGCCGGAAAGTCGGTGCAGGGACGTCTGAACGGTTATGGCATTACTTTAATGCTGCATCATGGAACGGAAACTTATAAAGCAGGAAAGGGACTTCGCGGAATCGAGATGCCGGATCCCAGCGTACCGGTTACGTTTAGCTTAAGCCTTGGCGGCAGCTACACCGCCGCTGAAAATAATGAAAACGATTCGACTCAAAGCAACCACGATGATTATGAATATACGCCGCAGGTATGGGCTGCCGATGCGAATGCTCCCGGAAAGGTAGATGTGAATCAGCGGGATATTCCTGCCGGAATGAATGATTACGCAGTCTCTGCAGCGCCATATAACAACTATCAAAGTCAGTCATATGCCTCTTGCTTTGATGGCGGTAAATGGACATTTGTTCAGGATCCCAGCGATCCGCTAAAGGTGAATGTAACCATCAGTGGTTATAAGGTTGATCTTGAGTATTTGCCCAGCGCGTGTTCAGGAGGAAGACCAGATACAAATACCTATTACGATCCGGCTATGGCAGGAAATTTCTGGGAGATTGATAAGGCATGTCTGTCTGCCGGTGAAATGTGGGTATTTCAGCCGTTCTACAGCTGGAAGGATGATGGGTATATTGGAACAAATGTAGGAGATTCTGTAAATACCAAAACCTATGTGGCTCATGGCGATGTGAATTATTCTAAGGGAGAAGGTGGTAATGAGCCAAATACAGGATGTACGCTGACGGCGGCGACAGTAGGATCAAACGGTTCGCATGAATATACCGACACGTATGTGGATAACGACCAGGCCCTTCACAGTTCTCCGCTGACGAACCCGGGCTTTATAAACACGAGTATTACCTATCTGAAAGGAGGCTCTCGCGTTTATGATAATGCACTGATCGATGGCTGTTTGAGTACAAATGGAGACTGGGCAGTAGTCGGAGATACGATTACCATCGGAAATTATATGTCTCATGACGGCGCAGAAGGCGACAAACAGGGCGTAGCTTATGATCATATGATTAAGTTCGACGACCAGTTCTTTAAACCGACAGGTACTTATAGTGCCGGCCTGAATATTGGCAGGCAGACCGTGCTGTGGGGCGCTCTTGCAGATAAAAAGGGATGGCATGGAAACAAGGAACCGGAAGAGTTGGATCCGTCTGCGCTAGATTATGATACAGCAATGCGGGATGCCATGCCGGAAGATCTGAAATGGTTTGCAGATACAAATGGACAGGGATCAGGTCTTAGAAAGCTGCAGTCTGAAGGTTATACCTGTGTAGCCATGATGGTGGAAAACCGAGGCGTGCACAATCAGATTAGTCATTTTGATATATTTGTAGATGGAATTGTTCAGCCGACGGCAAAGCCGGGGCAGGTCTACATGGTCTGTAACTCTGCCTATGTATGGACTAAGGAAGCAATAAAGGATGAGGTAGTGGAGAAAAATAGTGTTGCTGAACCGACGGATGAAATGTATTCTAAATATGCAATAGATAATTTTCATGATTGGGCAAGTAAGCGACCAGGAACGAGAACTGATGGTTTGCCGGCTGTCCCGAAGCTTGCCTATGTAGCAGGTGATAGGTGGAATGATTATAAAGATTTATATTTACAATACTACGGAACGGGGAAGGACCATGATGTAGAAATTCCGCCATATAGAAAGCCAACGTATGACCAAAGTGGCGTATATAATGGACTTGACGCCTATGCTTATGACGGCGGCGATGCCTGTCTGGCACTGGATACAGCTACTTCCGTAAAGATATCCGTGTTATCGGGTAATTCCCTTGATCTGGACAACGGACAGCGTTATGTGGATGTGGAGGTAGTTCCTGAAGTCAGGGCTAGCCAGTTGCTTGAGGGATCCGGTCAGGGAGGAACTGTGAAGAATGTAGAGATTACGGTTGATCTTCCTGAGGGAGTGAATTTCCTGCCGGGAACAGCCTATCTGGGCGGCGAATATGTAAATGGACCGGCCGATTATCATGGTTCTGTTAATGATGGAGTCTTGATGGGCGAGTTCACGGAATGGGATGATGAGGCAGGACGGAAATGGGTAGCGACAAAGAATGAAGATGGTCATTGGACATTGAAATTGACGCTTCCGGAAGTGAAGATTGATGCGACTGGCCATGCGGCAGAAGGCCAAATGCCGATTATCCGTTTCTCTTGTAAGGTAGGAACTCCCGGCATTGCGGAGACAGATGTAAAGGATGGAGCTCAGTTTTCTCTTAAGGCGCATATTATCAGTGAGTCTGACAAAATGAAACAAGGAGGCGGAGGCAGTTCCGAGGCAGGATTTGGCGTCTATAAGCTGGGCGGCAACAGACTTTACAAGGCTGCTGATCAGCTGGTTGTAGAGCAGGGAGATCCGCTTGCATTCACTATGTCTGTAGAGAATGTGGCGGAAAACGATACGCTTGAAAATAAATTCATCATTGATAATCTGCCTTATGATGGTGATACCAGAGGAAGTAAGTTTAATGGAAACCTGGTAGTAACCGAATTCAGCGCAGGAGGAGTAGAGAAAGAAGACAGCACTACAGTAGCAGATAGCTTTACATTTTATTACACAACCAATCCGGATTATAAGAATAAGAAGAGTTCGGATTTTGAGCCGGAAACGGATGGAAGAGACTATAATCCTGGCGAGCATGAAGGATGGGTGGCTTTGACGAAGAAAGAAGTAAAAGAAAACGGTACGGAAGGTGTCGTCCGTTATATTTACACAGGTTTTCCGTCAGTAGAGCAACAGAGAGAAGAAGGTAATGTGGTAACTGCAATCGCTGCTTACGGAAACATTCCTGCAAAGACGACCTTGTCCATGCATGTTGATACAAAACTTCCCGATGGAAAACCTGGTGATAAGATCAACAATCAGTTGACTATGGATGCCAGTGAGGCTAAGAGTGCCAGTGGATTCTGCTACATCGCGAGCCGTGAGATCAGCGGTCTGACTTGGTTGGATAGTAACCAGAACGGTAAGCAGGACGACGACAAGATGTTATCGGGAGTCAAAGTATCTCTGTATAAAAAAGGTGAACTAGAACCGATAGCGTCTGTATATACAGGCGGAATTGGAGCTAAAGAAGCAGAGGGAACTGAAGGGATAGCGCTTGCGGCAAATACTCCCAGTCCTAATGAATGGAATGTATATGGTAAGAGTGGAACTTATAGTCCTGATCTGGGAGATAGCGGTTACAGATTTACCAGCGTGCCGGCAGGTGAGTTCTATGTGAAATTTGAGAGTTCAGAAGCGGTTAACCTGGAAGAATATATCGCTTCTCCGACGACAAGTACCAGCAGTCATAAGGACGATTCCGATGCAGAGGCTGGGTATAACGAGAATGATCTGCTGAAGTATACGCAAATATCCGGTATTAATATGAAGAAGGCATCGGAGCTGAGTTCCAATATTTATACAAAGCCCAACAATGATGCCGGCTTCCATGGCGTGAATCTGACGATAGAGAAGAAAGTTGAGACAGATCAATATGTCTCAGCGGAGAAACGCGCAGAAATAGAGGGACATCGTTTTGATTTCGCTGTAGAACCGGAAGAAGTGTTAGGCAGAACATTTGATTATATTACCAGCACAGGAGATAAGGGAACGGTTGATTTTACTACAAGGACAAAGGCAAATGTATCTGTTACCGGAGAGGGCAGCCTTACCATCTATGATTTGCCTGTAGGCAAGAAGATTTATGTGAGTGAATATAATAATAGTGCAAGTATAGATGGACTTGATCGCAGCACCAGCGTCACGGATGGAACGAATACAGGCGCATTAAAACTTGGTGTAACAACCTCAGGCGACGAACCTGTGGTAGAGGTAGCATTTACCAACAGCTATAAAGCGCCCTATGTCACCATCCATAAGACACAGTCAAGAAAGAACAATGAATTTGAGACGTCTAAAACGAAAGGTTCGCTGACCGTAGAGGAAGGTAATGAGATTACCTACTATCTGACAGTGAAGAACGAAGGTGAAGGGACAGCGAAAAATGTTGTCGTCAGCGATGTAGTGCCGCAGACAGCAAAAGTGTACACCAGAAGAGAATACACTTTAGGCGGCATAAAATTCCAGGCGGTGGCTGAGGAGGACGCTAAGATAGCGCTGAAGCTTAAAGATAAAGACGGAGGGACAGAAGAAGCTCCGTATGCAATCTCTGACGGCGGCACTTATGATCCGGAGACCAACGAGATTACCTGGAAGTGGGAAGAGATGAAGCCCAATGAAGAGAAGGAGGTCAGTTTCACGGTAATTGTACCGGATGTGACGGTAGAGACGCACTGGTATAATCAGGGATTCGTAAAGTACGATAATCCTCCGAAGGATCCGGATCCGTCTGAAAAAGTAGAGATTAAGGAGCTTGTTCCTGAAATTACCATTGAGAAGACACAGAGCGTTTCGAATGACGGCGACACTGAAGAAACGGAGCCCACAAAGGAGAGGCTGGGCGTTGAAGATGGCAGTATCATAACCTATTATCTGACAGTTACAAGCACCGGAAAGGAGACGGCAAAAAACGTTCAGGTGAAAGACGAACTTCCTTCTGTTCCGATAAGCGGTGATGAAGACGCGCTCCTGACGCTGGTGGAAGGATCGATTTCTTCAGGCGGCAGATTGGATGAAGACGGGACGTCGATTATCTGGGATCTGGGAGATATGCAGCCGGCTGCGAAGAAGGTGGTCAGCTTCCAAATGAAAGCTCCGGATGTCTCGGCACAGACCTTCTGGAAGAATGTCGGCGCGGTGAAGTATGATAATAAACCGAAAGATCCGAATGATCCCGATCCGGAGGATCCGTGGGATCCGTCCAACGAGGTTGAGGTCAGCGAGTTGGCGCCTAACGTAAGGATTGAGAAAGAGCAGCAGGTCAATAATGGAGAGCGAACCAAAGAAAAGCTGACGGTTGATGGAGGAGATGAGGTAACTTATTATCTGACGATTACCAGCGATGGTTCCGAGCCGGCGAAGAATGTGGTAGTGACAGATGTAATTCCGCAGTTTGCTACGGTAGACGGTGAGACTGAGCCAATAGAACTCCCGCTTAAGCTGGTGGATGGTTCTATCTCTGACGATGGTACTTTGGGCGAAGATGGTAAGACAATCACCTGGAACCTTGGAGACATGGACCCGGCAGAGGGCAGTGGTACCAGGGTTAAGGAAGTCAGTTTTAAGGTGACAGTTCCAGATGTAAAAGAATTGACGCTCTGGGAGAATGTTGGCAGCGTACATTATTCCAACAACCCGGATAATCCGAAGGATCCGAATGAACCTCCGAAAGAGATTGAGTCCAACGAGGTAGAAATTGAGGAAGAGAAACCCGAACTGTCTCAGACCAAGACCCATGCAGTCAACAACGGAGAACCGACAACGGAGAAGCTGCAGGTGAAGGATGGCGATATCGTCACTTACGCCATCACCGTGACCAATACCGGAAAATCCGCTGCGGACAATATTACGATCTTCGATCAGATTCCTGACGGGACACCGGAATTGACGCTGGTGGAGGGAAGCATTTCCCACAATGGAGTCCTGAGAGAGGGTACAAGGAATATCGTATGGAAGATTGCGGAATTGAAAGCCGGCGACGCCGTTACGGTCAGCTTTAAGGTGAAGGTACCGGACAGCGATCATGACCAGACCTGGAAGAACATTGCGTATGTGCGTCATGATCCGGATGATCCGGACGACCCGAAGGATCCGGATCCGAATGACCCGGAGGATCCATGGGAGCCGACGAATGAAGTGGTGGAAGAAGAGAAATATCCGGTGATCGAACTGGAGAAACTGCAGTCCAGTAACCGCTATGAAACTCCGACCGAAGAGATGTTCAGAGTTTACGCCGGCGATATCGTGACATACTATCTGAAGGTTACAAATACCGGCGGCGAGACGGCAGAACAGGTTAAAGTAAGCGATACAATTCCGCAGAAGACAGTCCAGGGAGCAGATATTCCGCTGACATTGGTAAGCGGTTCCATCTCTGACGGAGGAACCCTGGGATTGGATGGCATCACGATTACCTGGAACATCGGCGATCTTGAGCCGGGAACTTCAAAGGAAGTGAGCTTTAAGGTAGAGGTGCCGAGAGTATCCGGAACACAGAACTGGCGAAATGTTGGAACTACATGGTATGACAACCCGCCGGAAGACCCGGAGAACCCTGGAAATCCGCCGGAAGGCTCTAAGGAGAATCCGACTCCGTCCAACGAGGTAGAGATTGAGAAATATCCGTCTGGCGGCGGAACTACACCTGGCGGAAATCCCGGTGGCGGCCCTGGCGGTAATCCTGGCGGTGGAACCCCGATCGGCGATAACCCAGTACCGCTGGCCAACTTCCCGGGCAGCCCGGTACCCTTAGGAGCCACTGAGATTCTTGATGAAGATGTGCCGTTGGCATTCCTGGCGCCGCAGACTGGTGATGAGACACCTATAGGAGTAGTTGGAGCGCTTGCTCTGGCAGCTCTGGGTCTCATGGGAGCCTTCGCGTTCCTCGGATTCAAGAAGAAAGAGGATTCGGAATAATCCGGTGAATCGGGAACAGAACAAAAGAACTAGCAGAATAGGCAGTAAATGAATTCCGGCCGGGCCCGCAAGGGCCCGGCCGGAATGTTTCGATGCTATTGTTTATGTTTTCGATATTCTTTTTTAAGGCGATTGATTTTAAGGCTGTATTTGCGCCTGTTCTTCCGCAATCCCGGCAGCCGCCAGTTTCTGCTGAAGCTTCTGGATGATGGCAGCCTGCTGATCAAGAATAGAGGCCTGTTGTTGAAGGGCAGCGGTTTGCTGTTGGATGATGGAGGCCTGTTCCTTAATCTTATCATCCTTCCAGCCTACGCGCCGGTAGTAGTCCTCGCGGGCCTCACACTGCATCCGTATCTTCTCGTCCCTGGAAAGTGTGTATATGGTATCTGTCGCTTCCGCCAATGCTTTATGGTTCTCTGCCAATCTCTTCAACTCCTCCCATGTGGCCGATTTGAAGAGGTGTGCCCAGTAGTCGATCTGATATGTCCTGTCCTCTTCCGTTGCCAGTTCGATATGCTTTAAGTCTAACACAGAAAGGCGCAGTTTGTCACTATATATTTTGTGGCTTTTAATGTTCATCAGGCGGTAGGTGGCGTAGAATTCCGGAGCGTCGGGGAACAGGGTATAGTCCAGGATCCCGATCTGGACGGC
>CANQRW010000089.1 GCA_947626365.1 uncultured Lachnospiraceae bacterium | reverse complement strand
CTCCGCCACAGGCTGGTTTACGATATCGAGCAGAGATTTAACCAGTTTAGCTTGAATACGGTGATCTCCGGCTTCATGGAGTACAACAACAAATTCATCGAGCTGGCCAGAAAGACCGGCGGCATCGATAAGGAAACCCTGCGCACCTTCGTGGTCCTGCTGGCCCCCTTCGCTCCCCATATCGGGGAGGAGCTGTGGGAGCAGCTGGGCGGCACGGACAGCGTGTTCCACGCTGCCTGGCCAGAGTTTGACGAGGAGGCCATGAAGGAGGACGAGATCGAGATCGCCGTCCAGATTAACGGCAAGGCCAGAGGCGTCATCCGCATCCCGGCAGACGCCGCCAAAGACGCCGCCATCGCCGCGGCAAAGGAGGCCGTGGCCGCCAAGATCACCGGCAATGTGGTGAAGGAGATTTACGTGCCGGGGAAGATCGTCAATCTGGTAGTGAAATAGGAGATTTCCGGCGGGTGATTTTCATTTGCGTTGTCCGAGCTTCTGAGACAGCATTCGCAGCAGGCCGAGCTTTTCACGGTCAGCCGGGGACATATGTCCCAGAAGAATGTCCGTCAGAAGCTCGGTTTCCTGATTAGAGAAGGATATGCCTCGCTTTTGAGCCTCTGCATTTATGGATAAGAAACGGTTCATAATCTGAGACCTGGGCGTGTGTTGGATCAGCGCTGCAAATTCCTCCAAGAACCGTATTTTTTCCGGGTTCATGGTTTGGATTCTGGGATCGTTTTTCCAATTGGTGTTTGCGGCCATGAAGAACTCCTTTCGATAAAAGGCCTTGAAGGATCATGTGACCTGCTGCATGGCCTGCATAAGAATGGAAGCCGTGTCAAGGCGGGACTGCTGCTCCGGGGAGAGGAAGGGCGCCATCTGCTGCAGGGCGGGCATGGAGGGTTTGGCGATAGGAGTCGGAGAACTAACGGGACTGTCGGACTCCCGATATTGGTTTCCCAGCCGCCAGCCCTGAAGGAAATTGCAGATCAGGTCGATAAAATCCTGTTCCTGGGGAGAGCCGTAGGGCCGAATGGCCTTCAGCATATCAGGGATGGAGCGGGGCTGGGATTCGTCCAGAGAACAGATTCCTACGGAAGCCGCTTCTTCCTCCTCAAACAGAGAAAGCATTTTTCGGAACTCCTGGAATTTGATCAGGATCGACAGGGTCCTCTGCTGCGCGGCGCCTACATAAGGCAGGGCGGCTTTCATCATCTGAAGGCGGTGGTCGCCGGTGATATAGTCAAAATCAGTGAATTTCATGTTGGGTTCGCTGTTCATGTCCATCTGTTTTCCATCTTCTTTGCAAAAATATATGCGGGGGAACATGTCAGATATTCCGGCATATGATGCTGATATAATGAAATATCGCGGGAGGGAGATATGCCGGGCCGCCTGATCATAGATGGAAATGCCGTGTACGAGATCGATGAGGACTGCACAAAGTACCAGAGAGGAAGAAAGATGCCCATGCAGAATCTGCAGAACAACCACATGGTCTGCAGCCAGGGATCGGAGAGGAAAAAGAACAGGGCGAAGCCGTCCGGAGACGGAGGGAAAAAGCCGGTTAAAGAATAGGTTCAGACACAGAGACAGCCGCCGGGAAATCCGGCGGCTGTCTGGTGGATTCATCAGCAGCAGAAATTATTTCCGCCGCAGCAGCACAGCAGAATGATGATCCAGAGGATATCGCTTCCACATCCGCATCCGATGTTGCTGCCGCCTATGTTCGAACCGTTGTTTCCGCCGCAGCAGCACAGCAAAAGGATCAGAAGGATGATGCTGCAGCCATTGCTGCCTCCGGCTGCGCAGTCACACCCGCATCCGCAGTTTGTTGCCGCCAAATCACTCATATTAGTTCCTCCAAATATTCTCTTTACACTCCATCATATGTAGCGCGGCTTGCCACTGTTTCCGGAATTTTAAAAACTTTTGGAGGAAATAACGGCTATTTGTCAGGGTACAGAAAAGACTTGATCCTGTCGTAATCGTCCCGGTCGTGTACATTCAGCTCCAGTTCCCTCACGTAGCCGTGGGAGAAGATGGAAGCGATGGAAAGGTACTGGGACAGGGTGGACTTCAGGTTGATGCAGTCGCCTTCCGGTGATGTCAGTTCCACGGTTCCCCTGCAGGCATTCACAATTTCCATAAACCGGACAGCGTCTGTATGCTCAGGTATTTTCATAATGTATGCCTCCTTTCATTTCGCCCTATTATAGCATTCTCTTGCCAAAACACAAGGAAAGACCGTATTTTGTAAGATTTCTTTCCTGTTTTGAAATATTTGTAACAGGAAGTTAATTCACTGGAAAAAATGGGGAAAAATGTTAAGAAAAAATGCAGAAAAATGTGATTCCATTTTCTTCAAAGTATGCTATACTACAAATTGGTAAATTACATTTGATGACTTACAGGTGGGGTTTATGACTACAACGAATCGAGCAGGCGGCAGAGAGACGTCTTCCGTCAGGTCATCTTCCGGCGGAAGCCGGAGTACCGGCAGCAGAGGCAGCGCGGGCAGCGGCCGAAGTGCCGGCAGCAGGAGCAGTACAGGCGGAAGCCGGAGCGCCGGCAGCAGAAGCGGCGCGGGCAGCGGCCGTACGACTGCATCAAGAAGCGCATCCGGGAGCCGCGGGAGTTCCTACGGCGGTTCCAGTGTGCCGTACCGCAGCTACTCCAGCAGGCGAAGAAAGAAATCGCCGGATTTCCGGATCATTGCTATTGTGGGGATTATTTTGATCCTGGTGATCGCGGCGGTTGTTTTCGGCATGAAGGGCGGAGGCTTTGCGCCGCAGGAATCAGCGGATGAGAGCACGACAGTGCCGACGGAGTCGGAGACCGAGCTGCAGCAGGAAGTGACGGTGGACGGCGTCACTATCACGGGCATGTCCAGAGAGCAGGCGAAGGAAGAAATCCTGAAGAAGTATCCCTGGGCCATGAAAGTGAGCTGTCAGGGCGATGTCTATGAAGTGCCGAATCTTATGAGCGAGAAGGTAGAGGCCCTGCTTGCGGATATTTATACCAGTTCCGGCAGCGCCAATTCCTACTACAGCCTGGATACCAGTGGGCTGGAAGATGCTGTGGCGGAGCAGGTTGCGGCCATGGCAGAGCGGTGGGACAAGGCGCCGAAGAATGGCGCTATCGCCTCCTATGATTCCGCTAATGACAGTTTCTCTTTTGCGGGAGAAGAAGTCGGCATTGCCATCGACCAGGAGAAGCTGAAATCGGACATGCAGGCGGCATTGTCTTCCAAGAAGTTTGACGCGGCGATTCAGGTGGCGGTCAATGAAGTGCAGCCGGAGATTTCGCAGGCTAATGCCCAGAATCTGTATAAGACGCTGGGATCGTATACGACCAATACAACAAACAATTCCAAGAGAAATACTAACGTAAAGCTGGCGGCTCAAACGCTGAATGGGACCATCGTCCAGCCCGGAGAGGAACTGTCTTTCAATGACACGGTGGGAGAGCGGACGGAAGCCAAGGGTTATCAGAGCGCCGCTGCCTACAATAACGGCGAGGTGGTTCAGGAGATCGGCGGAGGCGTGTGCCAGGTGTCCACCACGCTTTACAATGCGGTGGTGAAGTCGGGGCTTAAGGTGTCCAAGCGCCAGTCCCATACCTTTGAACCCAGCTACGTGACGCCCGGGCAGGATGCTACGGTCAGCTGGGGAGGACCGGATTTCCGGTTTATCAATAACAGTAAGTCGGCGATCGGAATCAAGGCCAGCTACTATAACCAGACGGTGACGGTTTCCATCTATGGCATTCCGGTGCTGGAGGATGGAGTGACCCAGTACCTGGAGTCCAAGAAGCTTTCCGATATCGATCCGCCTGCGCCTACTTATGAGGAAGATCAGACGCTTCAGCCGGATCAGGAGGTTACCGTATCTTCCGGCAGCAAGGGAAGCCGGTGGGAGACCAGGCTGATCGTGAAGAAGAACGGCGAGATCATCAGCAATGAGGTAGATCATACCGTGACCTATAAGGGACATAATCCCGTGATCAGGCGAAATACATCCGGTGTGGTGATCGGAGGAGAGAGTACCGAGGATACCAGTTCCACGGATACGGCGAATACGGATGCGGGTATGGTTCAGGTTGGCCCCAATGAATGGGAGGCGGCTCCTCAGCCGGGCAGTTCTTCCGGAACAGGAGTCACACAGCCGGCGGCGCCGGAACCGGGGCAGAATTCCGGCAGCGGTTCTTCGGGAGGACCCGGGACAGTTACCCAGCCGGCGCCTCCGGAGACATCTCCGAATGTTCCGATATCTCCCGGGGGAGATTCCGGCGGCATGGTGGTAGCGCCTCCTCCCCAGTAGGGCAGCGGGAAGAGCGGAACCGGTCCGCGACCCTGTGAAAGCGGCCGCGTTTCCGGCATTATGTCAGTATACAAAAAACGCGCCAGCGACGCGTTTCCGGCATCGCGAAAAGATACGGAGGACATGACAGATTTTCGTCTGCCATGTCCTTTTTGTCCGCAGCCGTATGCAGAAGAATCCGACTGCGGCGTGTCCCCGGCGAAAATACGCTTCCTGAAAACTGTTCAAAAAATAGTACATAATTTCGTTGGTTTTTTTCTTTTCAAATCAGGGAAATATTGCTATAATGATATGCAGGTCAGTGCGTGTACCGCTGCGCACTACACTTAGGTAATATTCACATTAGTAGGAGGAAAACGAAATGGCAAGAAAAATGAAAACCATGGATGGTAATCAGGCTGCCGCTCACGCTTCGTATCCGTTTACGGAAGTAGCAGCCATGTATCCCATCACCCCCTCTTCCGTTATGCCTGAGCATACTGATGAGTGGGCAACCGAAGGCAGGAAGAACCTTTTCGGCCGTACGGTTCAGATCACAGAGATGCAGTCTGAGGCTGGTGCAGCAGGCGCTGTTCACGGCTCTCTGGCAGCAGGCGCTCTGACAACCACCTACACCGCTTCCCAGGGTCTTCTGCTGATGATTCCGAACCTGTACAAGATCGCAGGCGAGCAGCTTCCGGGCGTGATCAATGTATCTGCCCGTGCCATCGCAAGCCACGCTCTGTCCATCTTCGGCGATCATTCCGACGTTCTGGCCTGCCGTCAGACCGGATGCGCCATGCTGTGCGAATCCAGCGTGCAGGAAGTCATGGATCTGACTGTTGTCGCTCATATGGCAGCGATCGAGGGCAAGGTTCCTTTCATTAACTTCTTCGATGGATTCCGTACTTCCCACGAGATCCAGAAGATTGAAGCCTGGGACAATGACGACCTGGCTGACATGGTGAACTGGGACGCCATCGCTGAGTTCCGTCAGCATGCCCTGAACCCCAACCATCCGTGCCAGAGAGGCTCCGCTCAGAACCCGGATATCTTCTTCCAGGCAAGAGAGGCCTGCAACCCGTACTACGATGCGCTCCCCGCAATCGTACAGAAGTACATGGACAAGGTCAATGCTAAGATCGGTACCGATTACAAGCTGTTCAACTACTACGGCGCGGCGGATGCCGAGCAGGTGATCATCGCCATGGGTTCCGTCAATGATACCATTGAGGAGACCATCGACTACATGATGGCCGGCGGCGCCAAGGTTGGCGTTGTGAAGGTTCGTCTGTACCGTCCCTTCAGCGCGCAGGCTCTGATCGACGTGATTCCGGATACCGTGAAGAAGATTTCCGTTCTTGACAGAACCAAAGAGCCCGGAGCTATGGGCGAGCCCCTGTATCTGGACGTTGTCGCGGCTCTCAAGGGCAGCAAGTTCGACGGCGTTGAGATTTACACCGGCCGCTACGGCTTAGGTTCCAAGGATACCACACCGGCTCAGATCGTTGCGGTATTTGAGAACACCGAGAAGAAGGTCTTCACCATCGGTATCGAGGATGATGTGACACATCTGTCCCTGAAGACCGGCGCTCCTCTGGTTACCACTCCCGAAGGCACCACCAACTGTAAGTTCTGGGGTTTGGGCGCAGATGGTACCGTTGGCGCCAACAAGAACTCCATCAAGATCATCGGCGACAACACCGACATGTATGCCCAGGCATACTTTGATTACGATTCCAAGAAGTCCGGCGGCGTGACCATGTCTCACCTGCGTTTCGGACATAAGAAGATTAAATCCACCTACCTGATCCACAAGGCCAACTTCGTAGCCTGCCACAATCCGGCATACGTCCGCAAGTACAACATGGTTCAGGAGATCGTGGACGGCGGTACCTTCCTGCTGAACTGCCCGTGGAACGCGGAAGAGCTGGAAACCCACCTTCCCGGCCAGATGAAGAAATTCATCGCTGACCACAATATCAACTTCTACACCATCGACGGCGTGAAGATCGGTATCGAGACCGGCATGGGCCCGACCCGTATCAACACCATTCTTCAGTCCGCATTCTTCAAGCTGACCGGCATCATCCCCGAGGAGCATGCCATCGAGCTGATGAAGGACGCCGCTCAGAAGACCTACGGCCGTAAGGGTGAGGACGTGGTTAAGAAGAACTGGGCAGCTATCGACGCAGGCGCTCAGGGCGTTGTGAAGGTAGAGGTTCCCGAGTCCTGGAAGAATTGCGAGGACGAGGGCCTGGATTACGCGGTAGTGACCGAGGGCAGAAAGGACGTTGTTGATTTCGTCAACAATATCCAGAGCAAGGTCAACGCTCAGGAAGGCAACACCCTGCCGGTATCCGCGTTCAATGAGTATGTGGACGGTTCCACACCTTCCGGTTCCGCAGCATATGAGAAGCGCGGCATCGCCGTAGACGTTCCCGTATGGAATCCGGAGAATTGTATCCAGTGTAACTTCTGCTCTTATGTGTGCCCGCACGCTGTCATCCGTCCGGTTGCTCTGACCGAGGAAGAAGCTGCCAAGGTTCCGCAGACCCTGCCTATGACCGGTATGCCTCAGTACAAGTTCGCGGTTACCATCTCCGCTCTTGACTGTACCGGATGCGGCTCCTGCGCGAATGTATGCCCGGGCAAGAAGGGCAACAAGGCTCTGACCATGGATAAGCTGGCCAATCATCTGGACGAGCAGCCCGTATTCGATTACGCTGTGACTCTTCCGGTGAAGACCGACGTGGTTGAGAAGTTCAAAGAGACCACCGTTAAGGGCAGCCAGTTCAAGAAGCCCTTACTTGAGTTCTCCGGCGCATGCGCAGGCTGCGGCGAGACTCCTTACGCAAAACTGATCACCCAGCTGTTTGGTGACAGAATGTATATCGCCAACGCAACCGGATGTTCCTCCATCTGGGGCAACTCCTCACCGTCCACGCCTTACACCGTGAACGCCAAGGGCCAGGGTCCCGCCTGGGGCAACTCCCTGTTCGAGGACAACGCGGAGTACGGCTTCGGTATGCTGCTGGCTCAGAACGCCATCCGTGATGAACTGAAAGAGAAGGTTGAGACCCTGATCGCCAAGGACGAGGCTCCTGAGGCTGTGAAGGCCGCCGGTAAGGAATGGCTGGATACCTTCAGCATCGGCGCTCTGAACGGAACCGCTACCGACGCTCTGGTAGAGGCTCTGAAGACCTGCGACTGCGATACCGCTAAGTATCTGGTGAAGAACGCGGCTTACCTTGCCAAGAAATCCCAGTGGGTATTCGGCGGCGACGGTTGGGCTTATGATATCGGCTTCGGCGGCGTAGACCATGTACTGGCGTCCGGCAAGGATATCAACGTCATGGTATTCGATACCGAGGTTTACTCCAACACCGGCGGACAGTCCTCCAAGGCTACCAAGACCGGCGCTGTGGCTCAGTTCGCTGCAGGCGGCAAGGAGACCAAGAAGAAAGATATGGCTTCCATCGCTATGTCCTACGGTTATGTATATGTAGCTCAGATTTCCATGGGCGCCGACATGGCTCAGACCGTGAAGGCAATCGCGGAGGCAGAGGCTTATCCGGGTCCGTCCCTGATCCTGGCTTACGCTCCCTGTATCAACCATGGTATCAAGAAGGGCATGAGCAAGGCTCAGACCGAGGAGAAGCTGGCCGTTGAGACCGGTTACTGGAACAACTTCCGCTTCAATCCTGCCGCGGAGAACAAGTTCACTCTGGACAGCAAGGAGCCCAAGATGGAAGGATATCAGGATTTCCTGAAGGGCGAGGTTCGTTACGCTTCCCTGGCTATGAAGAATCCGGAGAGAGCAGCCAAACTGTTCGCGAAGAACGAGGCAGAGGCCAAGGAGAGATACGATTACCTGAAGAAGCTGGTAGGCCTGTACGGCAAGGCAGAATAATTGCGCTTGAAAAAGTAAACTACCTGAACAGATGTAGGGATGAGGGCGTCGGAAACGGCGCCCTCATTTTACGTTAGCATGCAAATAAAGCGCCAGTGACACTTTATTTGTATTACGTCAGTATGCGAGCAGAGCGCCAGTGACGCTCTGCTCGTATTTAGTGTCCGGCAGACAGAAGGGCAGTTTTAAAAATGTTTTCGTAATGAATATGTAAGAATCCCCTCGTTGACAATAGAAATATGCTGTGCTATAACTGTATTAAACGTATTAATACAGTTGAAGAAAGGAGGCCAGACATGATCATACTGGATTACAGGGACCGCAGGCCCATCTATGAACAGGTGGTAGAGCGGTTTCAGGAGCTGATGGCGACAGGCGTTCTGCCTCAGAACAGTCAGCTGCCGTCGGTGCGGAGTCTGGCCATGGAGCTGTCCATCAATCCCAATACCATCCAGCGGGCCTACGCGGAGCTGGAACGGCAGGGATATATCTACTCTGTGAAAGGGAAAGGCAGCTTTGTGGCGGAGAACAGCCGTATTCAGGATCGGGAGCGGAAAGCGCTGCTGTCTGAATGGAGGGAACTGACGCAGAAGGCACGGTCACTGGGTATAGAGCGGCAGCAGGTTCAGGACATCATCGACGAGATCTATGACGAAGGAGGGGATAAGCATGATTGAAGCCATCAATCTGACCAAGCGGTTTGACGATGTGGTGGCCGTAGACCATATCAGCGCTGAGATCAAGGAAGGCAGCGTATTCGGCCTCATCGGAACCAACGGCTCCGGCAAGAGTACATTTCTGCGGATGGCCAGCGGGGTTTTGAGACCGGACGAGGGAACCATTACCATAGACGGAAAGGACGTATATGAGAACCCGGAGGTGAAGAGCCGTTTCTTCTACATCTCCGACGACCAATACTTTTTCAGCAATTCCACGCCGGAGGAGATGATGAATTTCTACCGGATGGTGTATCCTAAGTTTGACAAAAACCGGTTCGTCCACCTGATGGACAGTTTTGAACTGGACCGGAGAAGGAAGATCAATACCTTTTCCAAGGG